>JACIXC010000009.1 GCA_014360655.1 Actinomycetota bacterium
GCTCAACGAGATCCTTTGCAGATGGAATTACGTGTACAATTACGTGAGACCACACCAGAGCCTGGGTTATCTCACCCCCATGGAGTTCCTGAAGGCGTGGATGGAGGAGAGCAAGGATAGGGATGGAGTGTTCACCATGTAGTGAACCAGCACAACCGGCTTGAGGGGTGCGCGCTGTTGGGATATCATATGCCTGTGGCTGAGGCCGGCTGTTGATGGCAAGGATGACGGCAGAGGGGCGGGCGATACCCCCAGTCCTTTGCGAAGAGCCGTTTTCCCGTTGCACGAGGAGGAAGATAATGGAAAGAAGGGAAGAGCTCATCACGCAGATAATCGAGCTGGAATGGGAGATGTTCCGTGCCGTGCCGGCGGAGGAGAGGAGCGCCGTCTGCCAGGAGGACGAGGAGACCTTCCGCATCGTACGCATCGCGGGCTTCCTGACCTGGTCGGACGCCACCCTGGCCAGCTACCTTCTCGACCTCAAGATGGCCAAGAGCGCGGGACGCAACCTCATGACCGAGAAGTACGCTCTCATGCAGGGGCTCATCAACCCTCCCAACCCGGAACACGACAACATCATCAACCGCATAGTGCGCAAGGAATGCGAGTGGGCCGAGGAATTCCTGCGCAACAACCCGGGGGCCACCCTGGTGAGGCCCATCCATGCCAGCGAGGACGCGTCCGGCGTGGTCTCCTCCGAGACCTACTCCCGCTGCGAGCTGCAAACCTATTCCTCGCGCACCCTGGATTATTACTACTCGGACACCCTGAACATGGCCGCCCGCCGCGAGAACCGCGTCGCCCTCGCCGTGCGCTACATGCAGGCCATGTCGGGGGACCCGCCCGTGGACTGGAGAAACCTCCTGTCGTCGAGCGGGGGAGGCATGAGTGCCGGAGCCGCCGCCTGTACCTGAGCGTGCATGGCGGCCCATAACCGGCAGCGCCAGCCGGCTACCTGCACCCCGGCAGTTTCTTCCAGGTGCCATTGCGCGAGAAACGAAAAAGTCGGCGCGAAAAAATTCCGTAGGCGCCATCGTGAGGAGCCCCTGGGAAACGTAATCGCGAGGACCGTACGGGAGAACGTCATCACGAAAAGCCCCCGGGAAACGTACTTGCGAGGAGCATCCCACGAACCGTCAGCGCAAAACCCGCCCGGAAACGTCAGCGCGCTAAGCCTCTGAAGAACATTAGCGCGAAGATTCCCCGGGAAACGTGATCGCAAGGAGCGTCCGGGAGAACGTCATCACGAAAACCCCCCGGAAAACGTCATCGCGAGGAGCGGAGCGACGAAGCGATCTCCTCCGCCTTACAACCCAGGGCACGATTAATGCCCTGACCACATGCCCCCCATACCGGAATCGCTCAGAAGGGACGCCCGCGGTCCTTCTGCATGCCGGCGAAGCTCTTCCCCAGGCCCACGATGCCGAAAAGAAAATCCGTCATCTTGGGCAGCCCGAGGCCGCGCACGAAGGCGGTAAGCCGCATTATCGCCCGCGGCACGAAGATCTCCGCCTTGTTCTTCTTCACCGCGTCGACGACGGTGTCCGCCACTTTCTGGGGGTCCACCCAGCCGGTGAGTATGGGCGGCTTGGAGCCCTCGAACATCCCCGTAGCGATGTAACCGGGGTTGACGATGGTGAAGTTGACCCCGCTACCGCGCAGCTCCTGGCGTATGCAGTCGGTGATGCCGATGAGGGCGAACTTGGTGGCGCAGTAGGGTCCCAGGAAAGGGGCCGCCACCTTGCCGGCGACGGAACACATGTTGACCAAGTGGCCGCAGCCGCGCCGCACCATGCCCGGCACCGCCGCCTGCATCATCCAGACTTGCCCTAGGTAGTTGACGTCGGTGATGCGACGGTAGTGCTCCTCGGGGGTGTCCAGCACCGTCTCGTTCATCGCCACGGCGGCGTTGTTTACGAGCACGTCGATGGGGCCCAGCTCCGACTCCACCTGCTCGACCACGCGGAAGCATGCTTCGCGGTCGGAGATGTCCAGGAGGTAATGGTGGACGTCGTACCCCGCGTCGCGCATCTCGCCGGCGGTCTTCTCCAGCTCCGCGGCGTCGATGTCGGTGATGGCCACGCGCGCCCCCTCGCGGGCGAAGTTCATGGCTTGCAGTCTGCCCATCCCCCGAGCCGCGCCGGTGATGAGCACCACCTTCCCATTGAGATCCTTCATATTTATCCCCTTCCCCCCATCGCTTTTCTTACCGCAAGTGTACCTTGAGGATCGCTCTTCCACAAACCCCACCCTTACTACGTTATCAGAGGGGCAGATGTCCGGTGAGCTGGTGACCGATACACGCCAGGGTACCTCTTGAGGCGCCGAGGGGGATATTGGCCGCGCATACGGGGCGTGCGGATGGTTTGATTATATAATGGTCAGTGGCACCGGTTTCCCGCCAAGGAGGTTCTCGAGATGATAGATGCGGATGTGATTTACGAAGTGAGGGACAACGTCGCATACATCGTCATAAACCGGGAACGGAAGCGCAACTCCATCGGCGGCGATGCGGTCGCTTTGCTCATGAAATATCTGGAAATGGTAGAAAGCGACGACGAGGTCAGGGCCGTTTGCATCACCGGTTCCGGGGACAGGGCTTTCTGTTCGGGCGCCGACCTGAGCGGCGACGGTGGCGGCGGGAAGGACATGGCCGGAGGCTACGCCGACCTTTTGAAACGCATCGCTGGGTACGCGAAACCTACCGTGGCGCGGGTAAACGGCGACTGCCTGGCGGGCGGCATGGGGCTGATGCTCGCTTGCGATATCGCCATCGCTGCTGAGCACGCGAGATTCGGGACTCCCGAGGTGAACGTCGGCCTTTTCCCCATGATGGTCGGGGCCCTGATATTCAGGAGTATTCCGCGCAGGAAAGCCATGGAGATGATGCTTCTGGGCGAGAAGCTGACCGCCGAGGAGGCGCTGGAAATCGGTCTCGTGACCCGCGTGGTCCCCGCCGCTGCGCTGGACGAAGAGGTTTCCGGCGTGCTCAAGATCCTGGTCTCGAAGAGCCCCATCGGCATGAGGATAGGAAAAACAGCCCTCTATGCCATGGCCGATATGCCGTTCGAGCAGGCGCTCGATTATCTCTCCGAAAAGCTCATCGAGGTGGCTTCGACCGAAGACGCCATGGAGGGGATCGCGGCGTTCCTGCAGAAACGCGACCCCAAGTTCAGGGGGAGGTAGAGAAGCTTTGAAGCGGATGCCGGGGAGACGGATGCCGGGGAGACGGATGCCGGGGAGCCAGATGTGAGGGAGACGATGTGCTTCACCCCGGCAACGAAATATTCAAGGGGGGAGGCAGAAACGCCCGATGGGAGGACTCGCAAAGGAATACCGGACAGCATCTCAAGGCTCACGACCCACGGACTGTCGCTTACAGGCCTCGCTTCACCGGTTGCGACTCACGGGAAAGCATTGCCGTCACGGAGGTTGTAGATGGGCGTGAAGGACAAGATAGTCATCGGAGCGGCGATCACCGGGGTGCTCACCAACCCTGAGAAGTTCAAGGTTCCTGTCACGCCTGAGCAGATGGCGGACGCGGCGGAGCAGGCGTACAATGCGGGGGCGACCGTGGTCCACTGCCATTTCCGCTCGCAGGAAGAGGGGCTTGGCTGGTTGCCCACGTGGGAGCTCAAGCCGGTCGGCGAAATCCTGGCCGCCATAAGGGAACGCGTGCCCGAGATGATTGTCAACATGAGCACGGGCATCGTGGGGGAGGACATCTCCGGCCCCCTCGCGTGCCTGCAGGCCTTCAAGCCGGAGATGGCGGCCCTGAACGCCGGGTCTCTCAACTACCTGAAGACGCGCAAGGACGGCTCGTGGGCGTGGCCCCCCATACACTTTGACAATCCCGTCCCAAAGATCCGGGGATTCCTGGAGGTCATGCAGGCGAACGGCATCGTCCCCGAGTTCGAGTGCTTCGATACCGGCATGGTGAGGTGCATCGGGATGTTCCGGTCCACGGGCATGTTCACGGGGGTTCCTCACGTTTCCCTGGTCATGGGGGTGGAGAGTGGGATGCCGGCCAGGGCGGACCTTCTGCCCATACTGCTGGACGAATTGCCCGGGGACGCTGTATGGCAGACCATCGCCACGGGTCCGCATATCGAGAAGGTATGGGAAGTCCATCGCAGGGCGGCGGAACTGGGGGGCAACGTGCGCACCGGCCTCGAGGATACCTTTTACCTCCCCAACGGTGAACCTGCCCGGGACAACGGACAACTGGTCGAAGCGCTGGTAAGGATAGTCGAGGAAGCCGGCCGGGTCGTGGCCTCGGCGGAGGAGGCGAGAGAGATCCTCGGTCTCAGGTAGAAGTGAGGGCTTCCGGCAGGGGGCGGCAAGCGGCGATACGCGGAGACGCGCGGCGACCCACAACGCCCCGCGGAACGAGAAACCACGTTTACCCTCCCCGGGCGCATGGCCAAGCCTCTTCCCACGAAACGCACCCTCAACTCACGCCTATGCGGGCGCAGGGCACCCTGGCCCTACCGACCAGGACGCGCCTACTCACCCTGGAAGCGCTCCCTCAGCTCGCGCTTTATCACCTTGCCGGTTTCGTTCTTGGGTATGGCGTCCACGAGCCTGATCGCCTTCGGTATCTTGTAGCCGGCGATCTTTCCCCGGCAGAAGTCCCTCACCTCTTCCGTGGAGATGTCCTGTCCCTCCTTCAGGACGATCACCGCGGTGACAGCCTCTCCCCACTCCGGGTCGGGCAGTCCGATCACCGTGACCTCGGCGATGGCGGGATGCTGCGCGAGGACGCTTTCGACCTCCTGGGGATAGACGTTCTCCCCGCCGGTCTTGATGAGGTCCTTCTTCCTGTCCACGAAGTAGAGATAACCGTCCTCGTCCAGCCTCCCCAGGTCGCCGGTGTGAAGCCACTCTCCCGTGTACAGGGCTTCGTTGGCGCCCGGGTTGTTCCAGTAGCGGGCGGTCATCTTCGAGCGGACCATGATCTCGCCCGTCGCGCCGGTGGGGAGCCGCCTGTTCTCTTCATCCCAGATCTCCAGCTCTATCCCCTCCATCGGCTTGCCGCAGGTGTACGGGTTTGCGAAGGCGACGTCTCCCTTCACGACCGTCACCGGTCCGGTACACTCCGTCTGCCCCCATATGCCCATGAAATCGCACTGCAGCGTGTCGCAGAGAACCTTGAGCAGTTGCATGGTCCGCGGCCCCATGCCGCCGCCGCTCACGATCAGGCGCAGCGGGGAGAAGTCCATGCCCTTGTTCACGGCCTTGTCCACCAGCACCAGACCCTGTCCCGCGGAGACCAGCATGGTGATGGTCACCTTTTTCTCGACCATCAGGTCGGCGATCTCCTCGATGGTCAGCGCTTCGGGCACCACGTTGGCCCCGCCCCTTATCATGGTGGCCCGCGACCTTATCATCCCGGCCTGGTGAAAGAAGGGCATGATCGCCATGTACACGTCTTTCTCGGTCACCTCCATGGCGTCCGCCGTCAGGTCGTCGACGGTGCTCGACCCTATTTGGTTCTGCAGGCAGCCCTTCGGCTGCCCCGTGGTCCCGCTTGTGTAGATGAGGAGCACGGGATGGTCCGGTTCGATACGCGGCGGTTTCCGGACCTCCCTCCTGTCTTCCACCAGCTGGTCGGTGGCAAGATCGGTGCCGTCCACGTTCCCTATCCCCAGGACGGCGCGCAGGCTGGGGCAGCCCGACCTGAGCTCCGGAATCACGGCTGCATGTGTCTCGTCCACCACCAGGGCGCTCGTCTCGGCGTCGTTCATGGCCCACAGCCATTCCGGGACGACCAGGCGGGTGTTCATGACGTGCAGGATCACCCCCACGAGTGACGTCGCGAAGTGATAGGTGAGGTAGTCCATGCGGTTCTTGGAGAGTATGGATATCCTTTCGCCCTTTGCGAAGCCCAGGGATTCCAGGGCGCCGGCAAGATAACGGACGCGGTCGGCGAAGCGCGCGAAGGAGATCTCCTCGCTCCTGCTGCAGATCGCGACCCGGTCGCCGTACCTGTCCGCCGCCTTGAACAGCTTTTCGTGCAAAAGATCCATGTGGACTTCCTTCGACGGCCGCGGCGGGCGCGTGCGGTCAGCCCAAGGCGTTGCGCGACTCGCCCAGGGGCGGGGAATAGATGACCAGAAGCTTCAGGCGCGTCGTGATCCCCCCTGCCGTCCCGTGCGGCGTGCCCCTGGGGTAATAGATAAGCAGGGGGTTGTCGCTCCCCTCCAGCACGTACAGCATCTGCTCGTGCCTGCTGTGGGAATGCCTTTCCGCCCCGCCGCCGCTCTCGATCAACCCCTCGATGATCTCCACGCTTTCGTCCATGAAGAGGCAGCGGTTCGTCGTCCTGTGATGCCCAGCGGGAGGGTAGGTCGGGATGTCCCCGGGTTTGACGACGCGAACGCCGCCCACGCTCTTGTCGCGCTCGCCCTGCGCGGAAGGGGCGGTGTCCTCTTTCCCGATGCGAGGTGCGATGTCGAGCAACGTCAGCCGGTCGGAGGTCACGCTAAGCCCGGGCCCCCAGGCCGTGCCGGGAGGTATGATGAGGAGGTCACCCTTGCCGATACCCGTTTCGGTCCCGCCCTGCCTGAGGGTCGCTTCCCCGTCCAGGACATACTCCATCCTGCTCACGTCGCTGATGCCGTATTCCTCCGCGTCGCCGCTCCCTTTTATGACGGTCTGGCCGATCTCGAGATTTTCGCTCCGCAGAAGGTCTTTCCGGAAGGTCCTCGCGCAGCCGCCCAACAACTTTTCCTCGATGTCGTTTACGAGGATATACCGGGCTTGCTTTTCCGCGGGTTCTTGCTCCCGTTCCATCCGTTCCATCTCCCCTTGCCCGTCGCTTTCCCGTCCTTACTGGCCGGCAATATGGCTGTTTAAATAGTAATAGCTGGTGGTCGGCCGTGCAATGGAACGGGCGAAAAGCAGGTGAACGCAAGCATGCGTCTGTCGGGTGATTCTGTCCGGGAGGTTGACGTGCAATGGAACAGGCGAAAAGCGGGTAAACGCATGTCGGGGACGCAGGGTCAGGCTCCGCGGAGGTGGAGGTAGACCTTGGGGAGCTCGCGGGGGAGGTCCTCCACGCTCCGCACCACCAGATAGCCGTGGGGAGGGAACATGCGGCGCAGGTAATCGTGGCCGGCGGCGTCGACGGTGACGCAGAAGGGGACGATGTGACCCGCCTCGGCCTCCCGCAGCGCCTGCGCGGTGTCCCGCAGGCCGTACTCGCGGTCGGTGCGGTCCTCCCCGTAGTCGTGGTCCTGGGGATAGCCGTCGGAGAGCAGGAGCAGCAGCTTCAGCGAGGAGGTCTCCGAGTCCAGCAGGCGGTGGGCGTGGCGGACGGCGGTGCCCATGCGCGTGCTCTTCATGGGCTTCAGGCTCCCCAGCCGCTTCCAGGCGCCCGCGTCCAGGGGCTCGTCGAAGGATTTCAGGCGCAGGAACTCCACCCGGTCCCTGCCGTAACCCGAGAACCCGCAGATGGAGTAGCGGTCCCCAAGTTGCTCCAGGGCGCTGGCCATGATGGCCACGCTGGCCAGCAGCACCTGCAGGACGGTCTCTCCGGCGTGCGCCCCTTCCTTTATCTCGGAGGAGGTGGAGGCGGAGAGGTCCACCAGGAAGAGGGCGCTCACCTCGCGCGTGACGCGCCGCTTCTCCATGTACAGCTTCTCGGAAGGGGGGAGGCCGCAGCGCAGGGCCACCGTCCTCTCCACCGCCTCCTGGATGTCGATCTCCTCCCCCCATTCCAGTTTTTTCCTCCAGGTGCGCTCCTGGTAACGCAGCAGGCGGAACTGACGGGTCACCTCCTGGACCACTTCATCCCACCTCTCCAGCAGGCGGCGGGCGGCGTCCTCGTCGCCTTCCCGCGCCCGCAACTGGTAGAGGGTCGCCCAGGCGGGGCGGTAGCAAGCGGAAAGGTAATCCCATTCCGGGTAGCGCACGCGCCTCTCCTCGTCCTCCCCGGGCTTTTCCGCGCGGGCTTCGCGCCCCGCTGCCCCGTGCCCGGCGCGCGCGTCATGTCCTTCCTCCGTTCCCAGCCTCTCGCCCAGCACGTCCTCCCGCAGGAACTCACCCGCTCCCATGGGGATGGACATGGCGCGGAAGTCCAGCCGTAAGAGCTCCTCGAGCCCGGGCGGGGTCCCCTCGCCGCCCTTCTCCCTGCCCGCCTCCCCGCGCCGGGCCGCGCGCTCTCCGGGACCGCGGAGGAGGTCGTCGGCGAGGAAGGCCGCATCCAGGTCCAGGGAAACGCCTTCCCCGGGAGCCCTTTCTGCCCAGGCGAGGAGGACGCGGTATGCGGCCAGGGTGGCGGCAAGGGAATCACGCAGGGATGCGCCGGGAAGCGCCGCCCGCCGGGAGGCTTCCGCGAGCTCGCGGGGATAGCCGCCGCCCACGGGTCCTCCCAGGGGGGCGAGGAGGTCGAAAAAGAGGTTCCAGAGCATGCAGCGGTGGTCGATGGGTTCCAGGGTGGTGCGCAGGCGCGGCAGGAACCAGGAGAGATCCTCCGCCAGGCCGCGGTAACGTGCGGCGAGGAAGGAGAGCACGCGGGTCGTTTCGAGGGTGAGGAAGATGTCGGCGGCCAGCACCGGTATGGAAAAACTTCCCAGGAAATGGCGGAGGAAGGCCATGGGGTCGCTGCTTCCCAGCCATGGGTGCCCGCGATGCGGCATGGAGGCGTCCTCGAGGGCGGGGCGCTGGAAGGTGCCGGACTCCCACTGGCCCGCCTGCGCGGCGGCGTAAAGACGGTAAACGGCCCGGTTCTCGGCACGCGCGTCGAAGACGCGCACCAGCGCCGGCAGGAAGATCTCCCGCCCGTTGCTGAAGGGGAAGGGCCTCCAGGGGTTGGCCAGGAGCGGCGGCGCATCGTGCAGGGGTTTGGCCTGGAGGTACTTCGCGCAGATGCCCTTACCGAAGAGGGAGAGCGGGGCGCGCGCCGCCTCGTAAGTGACGCCGGCGCCCGTTTCACACGGCGCGCGGCGCGGGTCCGTTTCCCCGCCGGGTACGTGGCGTGGTCCTGCTTTCCCGTCGCGAGCGCGGCCTGCACCCTCTTTCCCGACGCTCACGCCGGCGTCGTCGCCTCGGCCTGGCGTGTACAGGACCTGGTGAGGAACGACGTGACCGCGGGACGGGGTGGGGAGGATCATGTCCGGGACGGCACCTTCCTGCTCCGGGACGGACCCGTGCAAGATGTCCGTCGCGTAGAGGGCCAGGTTGAGGGGAGAGGTCAAGGCGCGCTCCCTTCACGCATGTTCCGGGACCTCCCGGAAGTGGCCGGCCGCATGGCCTTCATGCGGCCTCGACAGGCTGAACATGCTCTCTTCCAGATAATCCCATATCTTACCGGGCCGTCACGCATCACCGCTGCAGGCATCATGGGCTTACCCGGAGATCATCTCAAGGGAAGACCGCCGCCACCAGGTCCCGCAGGGCCTGTTGCATGACCGGGTCGTCGGAGACCGCCGACACCAGGGCCGTCTCGCAGGCGCGGCGCGGTTCCACCCCCTGGCTGACCAGGCGGGCGGCGTAGATGAGCAACCGCGTGGAAGGCCCCTCGTCCATGCCCCGCTCGCCCAGGTTTCGGGCCCGCTCCCCCAGCAGGGCAAGGTCGCGCGCCAGGCCGTCCTCCACCCCCGCCTCGCCGGCGATGATGCGCGCCTCCAGGGAGGGGGGAGGGTAGGAGAAGTCGATGGCCGCGAAGCGCTGGCGCGTGCTGATCTTCAGGTCCTTGAGCATGCTCTGGTAACCCGGGTTGTAGGAGATGACCAGTTGGAAGCGCGGGTGGGCCCGCACCAGGGAGCCCTTCTTCTCCAGGGGGAGCATGCGGCGGTGGTCGGCCAGGGGGTGGATGAGCACCAGGGTGTCCTTGCGCGCCTCCACCACCTCGTCCAGGTAGCAGATGGCGCCCGCCTTCACCGCCGCCGTCAGCGGGCCGTCCACCCATACCGTCTCCTCGCCGTGCAGGAGGTAGCGCCCCACCAGGTCCCCGGCGGTGAGGTCCTCGTGACAGGCCACGGTGACCAGGGGCAGGGGTTCGCCGTCCTCGCTGCCCAGCTTCCAGGCCATGTACTCCAGGAAGCGGGTCTTGCCGCAGCCGGTGGGCCCCTTGAGGGAGACGGGCAGGCGGGCGCGGTAGGCGGCCCGGAATACCTCCACCTCGTCGCCCACGGGCACGTAGAAGGGCTCCTCCTCGATGACGTGCTCCTCGTAGGCTATCTCGTGCGCCGCACGCTCCTCGCCCTCCATCGCGCCTCCCTTCCCGCTTCCGACAGGTCTCGCGTCCGCCTTCCCGCGTGAAAGCGGCCACGAGGATACTCCACGAGGATATTTTAACAGTTTGCGTAACGCCGTTATCGCACGGCCGGCGCTATATGCCCGGCGGACCTCGCCGCGCTTTGCGGCGTGAGGGCAAGGGTGCCTGGTGAGCGTGATCGATTTCACCGACAAAGCATCCTCGCCGCGCTTTGCTGGTGGTGAGTCGAGGGCTATGGAAAAATATTCTTAGGATAATGGAAAAGCCGCTTTAAAGCGGCTCTCCCACGCTGGACCTTGACGGTCCATCCACCTCCGAACCGTCGGATTGATCTCATGATAATAGCTCTTGAAAGCAATTGAAAAGGGGGATGTCGCCAATCTACGCATCCGCGCTTCGTGGTGCTTCGTAACGCGTTGGGGGTTCTCGGGCGGAAGGTGCGCTAAGGGCTTGTGCGGCTAAGAGGTTCCCCTATACGAGAAGGCGCTTTCCGCGAGGAGGGCTGGAGCCCGCGCAAGGACTGTACCCGCGGTAGATCCGACGGAGAGGCGCCGCTTCCTGGGGAAAGAGGGGGGAACTTCCTGGGGGAAGAGGGGGGAACTTCCTGGGGGAAGAGAGGGGGAACTTCCTGGGGGAAGAGAGGGGGAATATAATATGCGCGTGCCGCGCGTGAGTCGAGAGGGAGGTAGGAATATGGAAGGGGCGTGGAAGGAAGAGCTGGCGGGGCTGGTTGCGCTGCTGGGCCTGGAGCACAGGCCGGTGGCGGTGACCTTCACCAACGACGAGGTGGAGGGCGGCGAGTCGGTCAAGAAGGAAAGGATATCTTTCTGCTCCGCTCTCAAGCGGGCGGCGGCGGGAGAGGCCTTCATCATCGACCGGGAAACCTCCGCATGTCCCGGGGGGTCCTGGCATTGCGGTCTGGCCGAGCCCCCCTCCGGGGAACGCAGGCGCTTCCTGCAGGACTTCCTCACCCGGGGCGAGAAGCTCACCCACTCCATCGTCAGCTTCCACCGCATGCAGGCCCTGGGATCGCCGCCTCCCACGGGGCTCTCCGAGCGGGTGGTCATGGGGCCGGGTGAGGAGGCGGAGATCCGCCCCGACCTGGTGGTCTTCCTCTGCAACGGCGAGCAGGCCTGCCGCCTCATAACCCTTGACCATTACTGGGACGGCATTCCGCCGCGGGTGGAGCTCACGGGAGCCCTCTGCCACGCCGCCATCGCCTACCCCGTGGTCACCGGGCGCACCAACGTCACCTTCGGGGACTGGACGGCCCGGCGCATGCAGAAATACCCGGCGGATGTGGTCTTCGTGACCGTGCCTTACGAGAGAATGGCCAACCTGGTGGCCGCCGTCCCGAGGTGCTCGGCGGGCAACGCGCCCCTGGAGGTCCCGAGGGAGATAGAGGAGCACCTCGCTTGAAGGGGGTATGGCGGCGAGGAGTTCGAGCGAATGCAGCCCCCGCGCCGTAGCGGCGCCTTGCATGGCCCGGCGAGGGCTGACGCGGCAAAGTGGTAAAATATTCCATAATATAGCAAAGAGATAACGGGTGAAGTCAACCGCTGGCGAAAACGCGGTGGGACGGGAGAGACAAACGCTGGGGGCGACAAGGCGAAAACGCTTTCAAGAAAAAGGAAAAAACCGGGGGCGAAGAAACGAAAGCGCGTTCAGGCAAGGGGATAAACGCCGCTGGCGAAAACGCAAGAATACGGGAGGGATGGTCGTGGAACTGACGCCGCAGCAGTTGGAGGAACTGCGCCTGGGAGCCTTTACCGCCATCGACGGGCTTTGGTTCCTGGAGGTGGAGTCCAGGTACGGGTTCGAGGAAGCCCTGGAGGCCGATCTCGAGGTGTGGAAGAAGTATGGCCTGGTCATCCTCAGGCGCATGGCCAGGATGCTGGGCATCGAGCTCGATCCCAAGAACCCTCCCGACCTCCCCACCGTGAACTTCCTCCTGGAGACCATCTCCCTCATCGACGGCAGCGAGTGTCAGGGAGAGGTCACGCCTGAAGGAGAGATCCTCTTCCGCGTGCGGCGCTGCTCCTGGTGGGAAAACCTGCGCAACTCGGGGCGGCATGACCTCGTCCCCTGCGAGCACATCGACGAGGTCATCTACCGTCACTGGCTGCAGGCCCTCGATCCCGGCCTGGACTTCGAGATCACCCGCTCCCTTCCCCGGGGAGACGCCTGTTGCGAGTGGGTAATAAAAAGGCGCGCGTGAAGCTGCTCCGAAGAACATCGCAAATCCCCACAACGCCCCACCAAGGCACCGTAACGCCCTGAAAACGGCGAACGTCTTCCACGACAGACCCGAGGACAACCCGAAAAACGGGCTGCCGCCCCACAACCCTCCCCGCCGGTGCAGGCAGGCTTCCGTGCCCGTGATATCGGAAAGGGGCGCGCAACGTAACGAGAAGCCGCAGGGCCGCAAGACCCGCAACGTCACAAAAATCCGCAACATACGTGTAACCCTTGCATCCCCGCCGTGTTTACGGGTGCAAAGGCCGGGGTTGCATGGATGGTGCACGCGGCTTGGCGCGCGTGGCGTGCAGCATCCCCCGGCGGTTCAGGCAAGGATTCCGGAGACAAGAAGAGAGAAGATCCTGCGTGTTTGCATGTCGGCAAGCGCCGTAGGGCGCAGAGGGAAAGGAGGTAAGCCTATGAGGAGAATCGACAACGTGTGGCGGGGTATCGAGGCCGGCGTGTCCCGTTCTCGGCGGGGCTTGATCATATTGGAGGAAGAGGGAGAGAGGGTTTACCGTCCACGGGAGCTGGTCGCAGCCGCGAAGAGGACCGCGTGCGGGCTGACGAAGGCGGGCGTGGCGCCCGGGGACCGCGTGGGCATCATGGCCCAGACCACGCCCGAGAGCGTGCTCACCTTCCTGGGGTGCTGGGCCATGGGGGCGGTGGCGGTACCCCTCCCCCTGCCCATGCGCGCGGTGGATCCCCGCTCCTTCATGGAACAGAGCCGCAGGCGCCTGGAGAAGGTCGGGGCGGAGGTGCTCGCCCTGCCCGGCGAATTCCTTCCCCTGGTGGAGGAGATGGGCGAGGGCTTCCGGCTGCTGGCCATGGAGGAGCTGCAGGTGAAGGGGGACGCGCCTGAAAGCCCCGCCGCAAAGGAGGACATCGCCCTGGTGCAGTTCACCTCGGGGTCGACCAGCGAGCCCCGGGGTGTCATCCTCACCCACGGGAACATCCTGGCCAACGCCGCGGCCATAGCCGGCAAGCTCGCCGTCAGCAACCGCGATACGGTGGTCTCCTGGATGCCCCTATACCACGACATGGGCCTCATCGGTTTCCTCATCACCGCGCTGAGCGCCTCCTGCACCCTGGTGCTCATGTCCCCGCAGCGCTTCGTGGCCGATCCCTCCCGGTGGCTGCGCGCGGTGAGCGATTACCGGGCCACCATCACCGGCGGTCCCAACTTCGCCTTCGCCCTCTCCGCGCGCGTGCTGCGTTCCGGCAGGGCGGAAGGCCTGGACCTTTCCAGCCTGCGCCTGGCCCTGAACGGCGCCGAGCCCATAGACCCCGCGGTGCTGGACGATTTCGTGGCGGCGGGCGCTCCCTACGGACTGCGCCCGGAGGTCCCCTATCCCGTGTACGGACTGGCGGAGGCCACCCTTGCGGTGACCTTCCCGGAGCCCGGAAGCAGATACCGTGTGGACTACGTGTCACGCTGCGCCATCGAGGATGAGTGCATGGCGCTGCCGTGCGAGCCCGGGAGCGCGGACGCGCGCGGCCTGGTCTCCCTGGGCACGCCCCTCTCCGGCCTCGAGGTGCGTATCAACCGCGACGACGGGTCCCCCGCCGGGGAGCGCGAGGTGGGGGAGGTGTGCGTGCGCGGCGCCTCCCTCATGCAGGGATACTGGGGCGACGCGGCGGCCACGGCGGAGACGCTGCGCGGCGGCTGGCTGCATACCGGCGACCTCGGCTACCTGGCGGATGGGCAGCTGCACCTGGTGGGTCGCATCAAGGACATGGTGATCATCGGGGGGCGCAACCTCTTTCCCGAGGACGTGGAGCGCTGCGCCGAGCGCGTGGAGGGCGTGCGCAAGGGCAACGCGGTGGCCTTCGGCATCACCACCTCCCGCGGACGCGAGCGCCTGGTGCTGGTGGGGGAGACGCGCCTCTCCTGCCCCCACGCGGCCCGCGAGGCGGCACAGGCCGTGTCCTCGGTGGTGCGGGAAACCATAGGGGTGCCCGTACGCGAGGTGGTGCTGGTGCCGGCCGGTACCTTGCCAAAGACTTCCAGTGGCAAGAAGAGGCGCTTCCTCTGCCGCGAGCTTTACCTGAGCGAGAGGTTGCAGCCCGTCGCGCGCAGCGGCGCGCCCGTGTCGGCCAACTGAAGGCGGCGCCCCGGAGGCATGACCCCTCAGGGCTGGAGGTAGCGCACGAAGGAATCCAGCTTGCCGATGTCCTGCAGGATGCGCAGGCCCATTTCCGTCATGTTCCGGGGCGGCACCACCGCATCCTCCCTCTTGCGCAGGGACAGGGCCCGGTTTGGGCAGCCGGTGACGCAGAGCCCGCAGCCGATGCAGCGTTCCCCGTCCACCGCCGCCATATCCTCGACGATGCTCAGGGCTCCCACCGGGCACCTCTCGTCGGCGCATATGCCGCAACCGGTGCAGAGCTCGCCGTCGCAATCCGGAACGTACCCCGAGGAGGTGAAGACGTTGGGGTTGCCCCACTCCAGGGCGGTGCGCAGCAACCCGCAGCAGCAGGGGCAACAGTTGCAGACGAATGTCAGGCGCTCCTGCACGTTGTTCACCTGGTGCACCAGCCCCGCCTCGTCGAACTCGCGCAGCTTCTCCTTCATCTCCTCCTTCGTCAGGTAGCGGCCGAAGTCCCTCTCCACCAGGTAGGTGCAGGTCTCGTCGAAGAGCATGCAGGCCTCGCGGGGGGCATCGCATTTCTGCTCCAGCTCGCGGCAGGCACAGCGGGCGATACCCACCACCTCCGCTTCATCTATCATGTCGTAGACCTTGTCGTAGGGGAGCACGCCCGGCTCGCTTTCCACCTCCTCCTGGATGGGGATGATGCGGGAGAAGGCGGTGGAAGGGGTACCGAAGCCCTTGGCGAGCTTGGGGAGATAGCTCTTCCAGAGGGAATCCATCCTGGCGCGCGTCTCCTCGTCCAGCCCCTTCATGTAGGGGAACTCGAAGATGCCGGGCATCACCGGCAGCAGGGCGTAGCCCCAGGCCCCGTCCTTCTCGCGCGCGAAGACCACTCCCTTGTCGGCCAGGGACTCCAGGCGCTCCTTCGCCTCCGCCGGGTCCACTCCAGCGCGGCGGGCCACGTCCTCCACGGGGAAGGGCCGGAAGCCCAGTCCCAGGGCCACCCTGGCCTCCTCCTCGGTGAAGTAGGTGCGCAGTATCTCCATGATCTCCGGGGCCGGAACGCAGCCCGCGGGGTGCTGGTCCAGGAGCTCGCGCAGCTTCTCGTAGACGTTCTCTGGCATTTGCCAACCTCCTACCTTGTATCGCATGGTACTTATCGCCCGGCGGGTTCCTCGCGCGCTTCCCCGGGGGGCCGGGACCCGGAGAGCATCTGGAAGTGCTTCAGGATGAGGGAGATGCTGTTGCGCATGGGTCCCGGGTCCATGGCAACCTTGCTCAACATGATCCCCCCCTCCAGCGCGCTCACCGCGAAGTCCGCGTAGGCGGCGCTGTCGAAGTCGCGGGGCAACTCGCCCGCTTCCTTCATCTCCTCCAGCGCGGAGGCGATGAGACGCGACCAGTCACGGAAGGCGCGGGCGATAGCCTCCCTGAATCCGGGGTTGGTGTTGCTGGTCTCCAGCGCCAGGTTTCCCAGTATGCAGCCGCGGGAGCAGTCCGCCGCCTCCACGATGGACTGCACCTCCCGGAGCATGGCCTCGATGCGGCCTGAGGGGGTGAGCTCGCGGCGCTCGAGGGCTTCCCGCAGGCGCCCCAGGATGAAGGAGGAGGCGTTCTCGATCACCGCGTATCCCAGCTCCTCCTTGGATTTGAAGTGGAAATAGAAGCTCCCCTTGGTGATGCCCGCCGCCTGGATGACGTCATCGATGGTGGTGCGCGCGTAACCCTTGGCGTAGATGAGCAGGGTCGCGTGCCCCACGATGCGCTGCCGCGTGCGCTCGCCCTTCGACACCCGTCCCTCGACCGGCGAGGATCTGGTAGCAGTTTCCATTTCTCCCCGTGTCAGCCTTTCATGCGCGCCGCGATGAAGCTCTGCAGGTCGGGAGGCGGGGCGGCCTGCTCGCGCACGGACAGGCGTATGGCGTCTCCCGCCTCGCAGGTGGGGGTGCACACCCCGCATCCGATGCAGGTCTCCTCGTCCACCCGGGCAATTCCTTCCACTACCTCTACGGCCTTCACCGGGCATCTCTCCTCGCAGGTCCCGCATCCGATGCAGGTCTCCCCGTCCACCCGGGCCACGTAATTGGAGCGGGACATGGTGGGGAGCCCCCGGGTGAGCTTCGCCCGGAAGAAGGCGCAGCAGCAGGGGCAGCAATTGCAGATGGTGTGCAGCAGCCCGTTCACGTTGTCGCAGACGTGCACCAGCCCCTCCTCCGTGGCGTCGCGCAGCATGCGCAAGGCCTCTTCCCTGTCGAGGGAACGGGCCTTTCCCGACTCCACCAGGTAGCGTCCCAGGGTGCCGAAGTGCATGCACCGCTCAGTGGGATGATCGCATCCCTCGCCCACGTACCTGGCCATCTGGCGGCAGGGGCAATGGCCCACCGCGAAGAAATCCACCTTCTCCAGCATCTGCGCCAGCGCGTCGTAGGGTAGGACCTGGCTCTCGTCGCGCAGGGACTCGCTTACGGGGACGACCCTGATGAGAGGCACGCCCCTCGCCAGCTCCTCTCCGAATTCCGCGTCGATGTAGTCCTTCCACAGGCCGGCAAGCCTGCGCTTCTCGGGGGTGTCCACGCCGTCAAGGAAGGGCACCTCCGCGAAACCCACTATGCTGGGCAGCAGGCGGAAGACCCTTTCCTGCCCGGGTATCTGCACGGTGAGCACCGTGCCCCGCCTCGCCATGCTCATGAGGATCTCTTCCAGGCGGTCGGCTTTCTCCGGGAGTGTTTCCTGCACCTGGGAGAGGGTCCTGTTCTCGTAGATGGCCAGCTTGAGGGCCACCTCCGCCTCCTCCCCCGGATAGAGTATCTTCAGGATCTCTAGGAGGTGGGGGGACATGGGGGCCCCGTTGATGGCCCGGTCCAGGTGCTGGGCAAGTTGATGATAGATGCTCTCGTGACTGTCCTCGTGCATGGCTTTCTCCTTTGATCATCCGCTCTGGTTTTCCGCCGCCTGACCGATCCGTTTAATATATAATGTACCAACCGGTCGGTTTTTTAATAATAAGAGAAGACCTTCCCGGCGTCAAGCTTCTTTTCCACCAGGGTGGACCGCGGCCGAGGGATACGACGCTTATTCCTCCTTCAGGGTGGGGCACGGCCAAGGGATGTGACGTGTATTCGTCCGTAAGGGTAAAAGGCCGAGAGATTCGACGCTTATTCCTCCGTTGGGGTGGGCCACGACTGATGGATTTGACGTCTTTTCCTCCCTCGGAGCGGCCACGGCCAAGGGAAGTGACGCGATCTCCGGCCTTCGCTTAGGCCTCGCCCATATGCTGCTGGTCCGGCATTGCGGGAGGAGGGCGAAGGCCCTCAGCAGGCCTGGGTCGCCCGGTGGAGGTGCAGGCGGCGAAGGCGGTCGTAAAGGCGGGCCACGGCCACCCCTGACGAGGAGGCCAGCCGCGGGAAGAAACGCCGGTAGAGGTACATGAGGCGGGAGGGAAAGCCGGGGATGACCAGGAAGCGCCCTTTCTCCACCCCTTTCAGGGTGCGTGCGGCTATCTTCTCCGGGCTGCTGCTGAAGAGCTCCAGGAGGCGGGAGACGAACCGCCACCCTCGGAACCGTATGGGGAGGTCTTTCACGGGATGCGCCCGGGACATGGGCGTGTTCACATAGCCGGGGCAGACCAGGGTCACCCCTATGCCCTGTGACTTGAGGTCGTAGTATAAGACCTCGCTCATGCCGGTGACCGCGAACTTGCTGGCGCAGTAAGCGGAGAGCCCCGGCATGGGCACCAGCCCGTCGATGGACCCGATGTTCACGATGTGACCGGCGCCCCTTTCGAGCAGGTCGGGGAGGAAGGTCTCGACCACGTTCACCGTGCCCATGAGGTTGACGCCGATGATGCGGTTCCACTCCTCGAGGTCGGTGGCGGAAGCGTGGGCCACAAGGGTGACGCCGGCGCAGTTTATCAGCATGTCGGGCACCAGGCCCTTTGCCCGCAACTGCTCCCGCAGGCCTTTCACGGCGGCTGACCCGGTGACATCCACCTCGAAGCCTTGGACCTGGAGGCCTTGCGCGCGCAGCTCGCGCAGCGCACCTTGCAGGGCGTCGGGATCCCTGTCCACCAGCAGCGGTACCGTTCCCCTGGCGGCAAGCGCGCGGGCGATGGCCAGCCCGATGCCGCTGGCCCCACCGGTTACCAGTGCCAGTTTCCCGTCCCACTCGTACTCGTTGCCCATGATGTCCTCTCCCTCTTGCTCGACGCCGAGATTCCGTCTTCCGCCGACGGCGCCATGCGAACCGCTTGGTTTTCCATCCGTAGCGAGCACGTGCGCGGGCGTGCTTTCCCTTCCGCCTGTAGGCCGTAGGGGCGTTCTCGCGGGGTTCGCCCTCGCTAGCGGACGGACCCCTAGCTCGCCATGCAAAGTATAATTGAAAATAGAAAAGTTTGCAAGATGCAAATATTATAAAAGGGGTCACATCTTCGATCTTCGGGTCGGTTACGCTTTTCGCCCGATTTACCCTATAACCCTATTCCTCCCGCCATCGCCCCGCAATGACGGGGGGGGGTTCAGCTTGTTGTTGTTTAACCCAGTTTAACCTGGTTCGGCGTCGCGGCCGAATACCGAAGATGTGACCCCATCAGGACCCCATCAGCGCCATCAGCGATTACTGGATCTTCACCACCGCGCGGCCCTTGGACTGCTTGGCGAGGAGAAGCTTTATCCTTTCCTCGACCTCCTCCAGGGTTATCTCGGAAGAGAGCTCCTCCAGGTTGTCGAGCTTCCAGTCGCCCGCCAGCTTTTCCCACACCTTGAGGCGCAGGTCCATGGGGCATTCCACCGAGTCCACCCCCAGCAGGCTCACGCCGCGCAGGATGAAGGGATAGACGTTGAGGTTCAGCTCGTGCCCGGCGGCGTTACCGCAGGTGGTCACCACCCCGCCGTAGGCGGCGGACTTCACCACCGTGGCCAGGACGTTGCCGCCCACGGTGTCCACGGCGCCCGGCCAGATCCCCTTCAGCAGGAGCTTCCCCGAGGTGTCGTCCACCTCGGAGGCGGGGATGACGCGCGCGGCGCCCAGCTCCAGGAGTTTCTTCTCGTAGTCCGCGAACTCCGCCTCGTCCAGGAGGCCGGCGGCCGCCACCACGTTGTAGCCCAGCTTGGCCAGGATGCGCATGGCGAGGCTCCCCACGCCGCCGGTGGCGCCGGTCACCAGCACCTCGCCCACCTCCGGCTTTACTCCCGCCTCGGTGAGCTTCCACACGGAGAGGG
The DNA here is from genome assembly GCA_014360655.1 of Actinomycetota bacterium. Classification (NCBI taxonomy): domain Bacteria; kingdom Bacillati; phylum Actinomycetota; species Actinomycetota bacterium. The sequence continues at coordinate 19,770 of JACIXC010000009.1, forward strand.
CGGCCGTGAAACCCGCCGTCCCGTAGATCATGGACTCCCGCAGCGTCAGGCCCTGCGGCAGCTTCACCACCCAGGAGGCGGGGACGCGTATGTACTCGGCAAGCCCGCCCGAGGTGTTCATGCCCAGGTCATATCCGGTGACCAGCACCTCGTCCCCCGGACCGAAGTCGGGACTGGCACTTTCTTCCACCACGCCCGCCGCGTCGATGCCCGGCGTGTGAGGGTAGTTCCTGGTGACCCCGCGGTTGCCGTTGGCGGACAGGGCGTCCTTGTAATTCACCGAACTGTAGTGGACCCGGATGAGGACGTCTCCCGCGGGCAGTTCGTCGATGTCCTTCTCCTCCAGGCTGCGCGTGAAAACCCCGTCCTCTCCCTCGCGCACCACCAGCGCCTTGAAAGACCTGCTTCCCATCTCAACCCTCCGTTCCGCGTCATATGGTATTATCTGGTATCGGGCCGTACCGCCACGCCTTGCTCCCGCGGCTCGCCGGTCGTGCCCTTCCGTCCGAAAGCCATAAACATTATCCATCAACGCCCCGCGGTGGTCAAAACCACCGGCATGCCCCGCATCCGGATGCTTGCGTGGCGGCCAGGGGTGGGTTCCTCCCCGGGGCGGGTTTCTCTTGAGACGGGGTTACCAGAACGACCGAAAAGACCCGAAAGACAGTGGCGCCCAGAAATACCGGGGATGTCATCCGGTATATGCGGGGAAGCCGTTCCGTGTTCCCGCGGGGAGTTTCCGCGGTCGGGCGCCAGGCGGGGATCGTCCGCTTCCCGGCGATGCCCGAGCAGGCGGCGCGGGAGATGCCGTCATCGCCTTGCCCGTCCTTGCGCTCCAACTATAAAGGGAGGTGGCTCGGGTGAAGGAAGATGCCGGAGATCACCTTCAGGGTTGAGAGCAGGAGATACCTCGCTTTCCATGGCGCCCCGCTCCTTTATTCCATGATGCGGAAAGGCCATGAAAATTGACATTGGCCCGTTTCCCCACATATGATAACCGCGTGGATGGCCATGCCTGAAGGGGAGGGAGGATGTCCTACACGGAGACGGAGGTGCTCATCGTCGGGGCGGGCATCCTGGGGGCGGCTACCGCTCGCGAGCTCTCAAAGTATCGCGTGGATGTCACCCTGGTGGAGAAGAACGTCGACGTGGGGTGGGGGATAACCAAGGCCAACGTGGGCGTGGTCAACCAGGGCAAGGATACGCTCGAGTTCCGGCCCGAATACCACCGCAGCCATCTCCTCTGGCGTTCGCTTTCCATGATGGAGTCCCTGTGCGCGGAGCTCGACGTCCCCTTCCGCAAGGTGGGGGGCTGGGAGATGTGCTGGGACATGGAGATGAAGGGGAAGCTGGACAAGCTGGCCCGGCGCACGGAGAGCCTGGGGCTGGGGAAGGACCGCTTCTACTGGTACCCCGAACTCAAGGAGATGGAGCCCAACGTCTCCCCGAGAATCCTGGGAGGCCTTCACGACCCGGACATCGCGGTGGTCAACCCCGTTTACCTCACCCAGGCACTGGTGGAGAACGCCTGCCGCAACGGGGTCCACCTCATGCTGGACACCGAGGTGCTGGACATCAGGCCCGGACACCACTACTTCGAGGTGACCACCACGCGCGGAGATTTCCGGGCTCGCTACGTCGTCAACGCCGCCGGCGAGAGGGTGGACAAGGTCGCCGCCATGGTCGACGCGGACGATTTCGTGCTCTTCCCCGTCAAGGGTTACGTGGGCGTGCTGGACCGCCGCTGCGAGGGGCTGGTGAACGGCCTGGTAAGCGTGCTCCCCGAGGAGCCGGGAGACATGAACATCGTGGTCCCCACCGTGGAGGGAAACCTGCTCTTCGGTATCCAGCTGCAGATCAACCGCCGGGGTGACCATTCCACCACGGAGAGGATGGCCCGCAGGGCGCTGGAGAACGCGCGGCGGCTGGTCCCAGACATCTCGGAAAGCGACGTGATCAACGCCTTCTGCGGTTTCCTCATGCTCCGCAACTACGAGATCGGCTGGCACGAGTGCGAGGTGGGGATGTCCCGCCGCGTCCCACGCTTCATAAACATGACCATCGGGTATCCCGGGGTGAGCGCGAGCCCCGGGGCGGCGGCGGAGGTGGTCGAGATCCTGCAAAAGGACGGCCTCAAGCTGGAGCCCAACCCCAAGTTCGACCCTCACCGCAGGGGAATACCGGATTTCAGCCGCCTCTCGGACAGGGAGCGCCGGGAGCTCATCCGCAGGGATCCCCGCTACGGGCACGTGGTATGCCGCTGCGAGACGGTCACCGAGGGGGAGATATTGGAGGCGATACGCAGGGGAGCCACCACCCTGGACGGGGTCAAGCACCGCGTGCGCGCGGGGATGGGCAGGTGCCAGGGCGGGTTCTGCGGCCCCCGGGTCACGCGCATCCTGGCGCGCGAGCTCGGCATCCCGGAAAGCGAGGTGACCAAGAAGGGCGGGGACTCCACCCACCTCTCCCTCCGGGTCAAGGAGATCCTCGAGAAGGGACGGGACGATGGCTGAGAAGATCGACGTCGCGGTCATCGGCGCCGGGCCCGCAGGGCTGGCGGCGGCCATCGCCGCCCGGGAGCAGGGGGCGGAAAAGGTGGTGATCATCGAGAGGTCGGAAAGGCTGGGGGGCCTGCTCCCCCAGTGCATCCACAACGGGTTCGGCCTTCTTTACTTCGGCGAGGACATGACGGGGCCCGAATACGAGAGGGTTTTCATCCGGCGGGCGGAGAAGGCGGGCGTGGAGGCCAGGCTGGAGACGATGGTGCTGGACATCACGGCCGGGCGGGAGATCACGGCCGCGAGCAGCCGCCACGGCTACACGAAGTTCAAGGCGGGCGCTGTGGTGCTGGCCATGGGATGCCGCGAGAAGGCCAGGGGAGCCCTGGGCATCCCCGGCGGCAGGCCTTCCGGCGTGATGACCGCCGGGACCTGCCAGCGCTACGTGAACATCGACGGTTATATCCCGGGCAGGAGGTTCGTCATCCTGGGCTCGGGCGACATAGGGATGATCATGGCCCGCCGCCTCACCCTGGAGGGCGCCCGGGTGGAGGCGGTGGTGGAGATCATGCCCTGGTCGGGCGGGCTCATCCGCAACGAGGTGCAGTGCCTGCACGACTTCGGGATACCGCTGCTCCTGGAGCACACGGTCACCTTCGTGCACGGCGAGAGCAGGATAAGCGGGGTCACCGTCGCCCGGGTGGACGCGGAGAGGCGGCCCGTGCGGGGCACGGAAAGGTTCATACCCTGCGATTGCCTGCTCCTCTCCGCGGGGCTTATCCCGGAGAACGAGCTTTCCCTGAAGGCCGGCGTGGAGCTCGACCCGGTCACCGGGGGCCCGGTGGTGGACGAGAACCGCCAGACCAGGGCTCCCGGCATCTTCGCCGGCGGGAACGTGGTGCAGGTGCACGACCTGGTGGACTGGGTGAGCTGGGAGGCCGAGGCCGCCGGACGCGCCGCCGCCCGTTTCGCAGATAAGGGAAAGCTGCCCTTCGCGGGGAAGATCAGGGTGAGCGCGGGGGAAAACGTGAAGTACGTGGTGCCGCAGTACATTTCCGGGAAGGAGGACGTGACCCTGCACCTGCGCGTTGCGCGGCCGGGCCGCAAGGCGTCGCTGAGGCTCGGCGGCAAAGCCTGGAAGCGTTTCCGCTCCGTGCGGCCCAGCGAGATGATCATAGAAGAGGTGCCGTATGGTAAAATATCCCAGTTAATCCGCGACGGGGAGCTGCGCGTGGACTGTGATATCGGGGAGGAGGCCTGAATGGCCGCGAGCGAGACGGTGATCTGCATCGGTTGCCCCCTCGGCTGCCGCGTGACCGTGGTCCTGGATAAGAAGGGAGGCGTCACGCGCATCAAGGGAGCGCAGTGCAGGCAGGGCGAGAGGTACGTGCTCAAGGAACTGAGGGAGCCGGTGCGCACCCTGACCACCACCGTGCGTACTGTGGACGAGGGCTTCCCGCTGCTTCCGGTGCGCACCTCGCGCCCCGTGCTCAAGACCCTCATGGCCGATATCATGCGCGAGACGGCGAGGCTGCGGGTGAAGCCCCCCGTGCGCTGCGGGAAGGTGATCGTCTCCGACGTGGCGGGCAGCGGCGCGGACCTGGTGGCCACGACGGACTGGAAGGGCTAGGTGGAGGCAAGGGTGGAAGCGCCGGGCGGGAACGAGCTGAACGAGATAGACGTGGTGACCCTGGAGCTGGCGCGCCGCGGCCTGCGGGCGGCGGAGAGGGTGGCGGGCAAGCTCATCGGTTGGCCATGCAGCATCGTGGTGGTGGACAGGGCGGGAGCCGTCATAGCCGGGCACCGCATGGAGGGAGCCCCACCCGCCACCTTCGACATAGCGGTGGAAAAAGCGTGGACCGCGGCCACCTTCCTGGCGCCCACCCTCATGCTGGGGCGCATGACGGACCCCCGCACCGCCCTCGCCCCCCTTGACCAGCTGCCGCTGGGGCATCACGGCATGGGGTTGCAGTTCAAGCACAAGGGGAGGCTGACCACCATCATGGGGGGCATACCCATCCGGGACAAGGAGATGAAGGTCATCGGCGGAGTGGGGACCAGCGGGACGCCTTCCGCCCAGGACGACAACACCGTCAGCCAGCGCTGCTGGTCCGCCATGTACGACGAGGAGGACCCCCCTCCCAGTGAACTGGAAAGATATTCCAGGGTGGTGGAGGCGGCCCTGGCGGCGGCGGAGAGGTCGGGGTTGCTGGTGAGTGTTTGCCTCACGGACCCCGAGGGCTGGCCGCGCGTCATCTACCGCATGGACGGGGCCCTCGTCCCCACCGCGGAGCTGGCCAGGGACAAGGCATGGACGGCGGCCGCCTTCCGCATGCCCAGCGCCGAGGCCGCTTCCTTCGGGAGGAAAGACGTGCCGGGGTGGGGCATCCCCACCTCGGGATGGAACGAGAGGTTCTGCCCCGTGCCGGGGGGCATGCCCATACTGGATGGCGACGGACGTGCGCTGGGCGCGGTAGGCGTCGCCGGCGGCACCCCGGCACAGGATGTGCGCATCGCGCGCGAGGCGGTCAGGACGGCCCTCTCCGCGTGGTGAACCCGCTGGCGTCATACGGCGTCAGCGCGAGAGCCCCCGCAAATATCATCCAGAGGAGCGGAGGGGCGAAGCGATCCCCTCCGCACTACATCGCCCCGGCCACGGAGTGACCCCTGGTTCCTCTACGCGGGAGACCTTTCCTGCTCCTGTGCCGCGAACCGCTTGCGCAGCTCCTCCTTCATGATTTTCCCCGTGAGGGTGCGGGTCACCTCTTCCACGAAGGAGATCTTCTTGGGTATCTTGTAGCGCGCCAGCTTCCCATCGCAGAAGGCCTCCATCTCCTCCATGGTGATGGGGTCGTTGGGGTCCTTCAGGAGGATTATGGCGTGGCCCACCTCGCCCCACTTCTCGTCCGGCATGCCGATGACGGCCACGTCCTGTATCTTCGGGTGCTCGCCAAGCACCTTCTCCACCTCGGCGGGGTAGATATTCTCGCCGCCGCTTATGATCATGTCCTTCTTGCGGTCCACCACGTAGATGTAGCCGTCCTCGTCCACCGTGGCCAGGTCCCCGTAGTGGAACCACCCGTCCTTCATGGCCTCCGCCGTCTCCTCGGGCATGTTCCAGTAGCCCAGCATGACGTAGGGGCCGCGCGTGCATATCTCGCCTATCTCCCCGGAGCCGGGGACCACCTCCGTCCCGTCCTCCTTGAGCACCTTCACCTCGGCGTGGGTCATGGGCAGCCCAGCGCTTCCCAGCTTCTCCATGCTGTGGCAGGCGAGGATGATGGAGGTCTCCGTGCACCCGAAGACCTGCACGATGTAGGGCGGGTTTATCTTGTCCCTTATCCTCTCCAGCAGCTCCCGGGAGGCCGGCGCGCCCCCGATGCCCACTCCCTTGAGGGAGCTCAGGTCATACTTGTCGAAGTCGGGCACGTCGAGCATCATCTGCAGCATGGTGGGAACAGCCCCGAAGTGGGTGACCCTGTATTCGTGGATGAGGCGCAGGGCGTCGTCGGGCGTGAAGAACTTGGGCACGATGGCCGTTCCGCCGTTGTAGAGGGTGGGCACGCAGATGATGTTCAGCCCCCCGGAGTGGAAGAGGGGTATGGAGACCAGGGACACGGCGTCCAGGTTGAACTGCAGCTCCAGGGAGTCGTTGAAGGTGTTCCAGAAGGTCTTGCGATGGGGGAGGACCGCTCCCTTGGGCCTTCCCGTGGTCCCCGAGGTGTACATGATGAGCTGGGGATCCTCCAGGTCCGGCGGGTCGGGTACCACGGGTTCCCCGTCTCCAAACCGGTTGATCCACTCCTCGTAGGGGAGGGCGAATTCGGGCACCGGCTCACCCACCGTGGCCAGGACCTCGATGGGCTTCTTGTACATCTGCAGCAGCTCGGCGATGACGGGATTGAACTCGAAGTGGAAGTACAGGGCCCTGGGTTCGGTGTCCTCGAAGATCTCGTTCAGCTCCCGCGCCGTGAGGCGGAAGTTCAGGGGGATGAAGATGAAGCCCGTCTTGGCGCAGGCGAAGTACACCTCCATGAACTCGATGCAGTTGAAGAAGAGCGCGGCCACGCGGTCCCCCTTCTTCAGCCCCGCCTCGAGCAGGCCGTTGGCCACGCGGTTGACGCGCTGGTTGAGCTCCTTATAGGTAAGGCTCTTCTCCCCACTGATGAGGGCCGTCTTGTTCTCCAAGACGAAGTGCGTCGCCGCCTTCAGGGGCCATTTTCCGACGTTCAATGGCATCGCTTTCACCTCCTGGGTTTCCGGAAACCACCCTTGCTCTCTTTTAAGGGGCCGACCAATGCGGAGTGGTGTGCTTGGTGCCGGAAACGTAGTGCTGCTGTGCCGGGAACGGACTGCAGCCGTGCAGCGTTGCATGGTGCCGTCAGTGGAACGCCATCCGCATCGACCGACCGATGGGTTAGATTATAATGTAAAGTTTACATTAAGTAAACATGCTTTTACATGGGAAAACGTTCAAGCATCCCCTTCCCGGAGACCGCGGGTGACGCAGCCTTCGCGAGACCACTCAAAACGGGCTCCCGGATGACCGATGTATGAAAAGCCGAGTACGGGAGCCCGTTGCCGGTTGCGTTTTCACGCAGCGGGGGAGCGAGGAGAGGAAGAAGGAGCCGTAACGGTGGACATACTATTCCTGTGCAAGACGTTGCCCCACGAAAAGGTCATCGGGGGCCCCATCCTGGTGTACAACCGCGTGCGCCTACTCTCACGCCGCCATCGCGTGTCCCTGCTCTGCTTCGTGTCCGAAGAGGAGCGTGCGTACGAGGACACCGTGGCGCGCTTCTGCCTCGATTACCGCGGCGTTCCCATGCCGGGCCCGCGCCCCGCCTGGCGCAAGGCGCGGGACTTCCTCTTCTCGCCAGTTCCCATATATTTCCTGAACGCCTATTCGCCGGACATGTACGCAGCGCTGCGCGAGATGGCGCAGCGGCATCGCTACGACGTGGTGGTCTCCGAGTATTCCGCCGTGGCGCAATACCTCTTCCGTAACCCGGACCTCGCGGGCGTGAAGCGGGTGATGTCCGTGCACGAATGTTACTACCTGGCGCGGCGCAAGGCCTGGCGGGTGCAGAGGTTCTCCCGCGAGGGGCTATCCGCCCTCTTCAACCTGAAGGGGCTGCGGAGGTTCGAGTTCGCCATGTACGCCGACGCCGACCTCGTGCTGACCCTGACCCCCGAGGGGAAGCAGGAACTGCTGGACATCCGCCCGGACCTCAGGATAGAGGTGGTCCCGCACGGCGTGGACGTGGAGCGTTTCTGCCCCTCCGGGGAATGCGAGCGCGAGCAGGCGGTCATGTTCCTCGGGAATTACCCCCACGACCCCAACCGTGACGCCGTGCTCTGGTTCCACGAGAGGATATGGCCGCTGGTGAAGGAGAAATTGCCGGGCGCACGTTTCTACGTGGTGGGGAAGGATCCCACGCCGGATCTCCTGGAGCTGGCGCGGCGCGACCCCTCGGTGGTGGTCACGGGCACGGTTGACGACGTGCGCCCTTACTTTGAGCGGAGCAAGGTCTTCGTGAACCCCGTGCGCATCGGGGGCGGATTCCGGGGCAAACTACTGGAGGCCATGTCCATGGGCCTGCCCATAGTGACCACGTCCCTGGGAGCGGAGGGCGTGGAGGCGAGGGAGGGCGCGGACATGTTCGTCACCGACACGCCGGAGGAGTTCGCCGCCGCCGTGGTGCGCCTGCTGTGCGACGACGGACTGTGCGAGATGCTGGGGGAGAGCGCCCGCCGCCTGGCGGAGGAGCGCTTCTCCTGGGAGAAGGGGGTGGAACGGTTGGAGCGGGTGCTGCTGGACCTGGTTGAAGGGGGCCGCCAGACAACGGGGGACCCTTTATCGTCGGAAACCATCGCCGTGACGGCCGGGATCGGCAAACGAAAGGTATCGGGATCCAGGAAAGGCTGCCGGTGACGGGCCTCTCTTCTCGAACCGCCAGCCATCGGACGACACGGGCAATGACGGCAGACCGGGCGAGTAGCAACGCGGTGAACCGGCGCACTTTCTTGACAGTCCAAGGCCCTCGCCGTTATCATGGCCCCATAATTATTTGATAAAGGTAAAGATTGAATAATGCAAGGATAATCGGTGAAAGGCCGGCGCCGTTGCCGCGCGCAGCATCCCGTGCCGGGTGCCACCAGGGGGGCGCCTGGAGATGGTGCGGTAGGGTGAGTGTTGATGTCGTCCACGGGCGGTAGATAGAGACCGGGTGTCCGCCGGGATGATGCGTATTCCCGGATGAGTGGCTCCTAAGGGAGCAGTGAGCGCGGAAGATGCGGAGGCGGCGCAGGGTTCGCCGGTGGAGCCACCCGCGGCGATGCGCGAGGACGGAGAAGGCGATGAAAGGGAGACAGGCGGTAACATGACGACGACAGGGAGATGCCCATGCTGAAGATCTTCACCTTTCTCGCTGCCCAGTCGGAGAAACGGCCCTGGCTGGTGGTGCTGGTGATCGCGCTGATCACCGCCTTCCTGCTGGCTGGCCTCCCGCGCCTGCAGACCGAGCTCAGCCAGGAGGCCATGATGCCCCAGGGCTACGAGTCCATACAAGCCCTTAACGATGTCAACGATATCTTCGGCGGCGTGTCCTACGAGACCGTGCTGGTGACCGCGGAGGACGTCACCGACCCCGAGATGGTGAGGGCGTTGTGGGGGATAAGTCCCGAGGCAATGGTGGAGGCGGGTTTCAAGGAAGGAGAGGTCTTGGGCGTCGAGACCTACCTCGATTTCCTGAAGTACCAGCTGCCGGAGATGTTGAAGGCGGCGGGAATGGAGATGCCCGTCGATCTTGCCTCCGTAGACGACGCCGTCATCGAGCAGTTCATGGCCTTCTACCTCGACCCGGACCCGGACTCCCCCCTCCTTGACATGATGGCGGGCTTCGCCGGCACAAGCCTCTCCCCCGAGATGAAGTCCCGGTTCGTCGAGGTCTTCAAAGCCAACAGCGAACACGTCAAGGACGCTTCGGTCAGGGGGGAGGACGGCGCCTACACCGCCACCCTGGTAAGATTCCAGGTCAACCCGGACCTCAGCGAGAAGGACCAGGTCAACCTGGGGAAACGCTTCAAGGATTACCTCCCCCGGCAGTTCGAGGGCGTCGAGGGAGCGCGTATCTATGTGTATGGCAACGCCTCCATGCAGATGGAGGCCGAGGAGTTCATGCAGAAGGAGACGAGGAAGCTGATGACCATCGCGCTCCTCTTCATCATGCTCATCCTCTACCTCACCTTCCGGCGCGTCTCCGACATCGGGCTCCCCCTCCTGATCATCCTCGTCGCCATCTTCTGGCTAGTCGGGCTCATGGGATGGGTGGGCATCACCTACAGCACCATGAGCGTGGCCATCATGCCCCTCATGATGGGCATAAACATCGCCTACGTGATCCACATCCTCAGCCGCTATTACGAGGAGAGGGAGGAGGGCCTGGACGTGGACCTCTCCGCCACCACCTCCATCAAGACGGTGGGGATAGCGGTGTTCCTCACCGCCATCACCACCGTGTTCGGCTTCTCCTCATTCATGATCACCGACATACCGCCCATGCGGGACTTCGGCCTGCTGTGCATGCTGGGCATCGCCTTCAGCTTTTTCCTCTCCCTCACCCTGCTCCCGGCCATCGTGGTCATCAGGGACCGCCGCAAGGGGGAGGAGAAGCTGGACGCGCACCTGGAGAAGATGCGCTCGCGGCGCCGCGATGCCCGTTACGGCATGTTCATCGACCGCATGCTGGTGAGGATGGCCATGGTGGCGGAGCGCCATCACTGGGCGGTGGCGGTGACGACCCTGGCCCTGCTGGCCGTCGCGCTCTTCTCACTCTTCAACGTGGAGACGGGGGCGGACATGAGGAAGATGATGCCCAGGGACATGCCCAGCATGGCGGCGCACGACGAGATAACGGAGATCTTCGGGCCCCAGCAGAGCGACATCATCCTGGTGGAGGCTCCCGCAGGAAGTAATATCTACCAACCGGAGAACCTCGCCGCCCTGCTGGAAATGGAGGATGCCATCGTCCGGGACGCTCGCAATGATCCCGGGAACAAAAACTTCTTCAGCCGCGAGGGCGTCAGCTCCATCGCCGACTACATCCTCGCGGAGACGCCTGACAGCAGGCTTCCCGAGACGTTGCAGGGCGTGGAGGAGATCGTCGCCAGGCTCAAGCAGCGCATGCCCCTGGGCTCGCTGGTGAAGGAGGAGGGTGCGGAAAGCGCGGGGGTGGCCACCACCGCCATGGTGATGCTGAAATCCGGTTTCTCGGAGAAAGAGGACGAGTTCATCGTGAAGCGGGATATCATGCGGGAGCACGCCGCGGTCGCGAGCGCGCAGACGGGCCTGCGCCTGCGCGCCACGGGCATCACCGTGCTCATCGCCGACCTGCTGGACAACATCGTCCCCACCCAGATCAAGACCTCGGGCCTGGCCCTGCTTCTCTGCATGCTCGTGCTCATAGCGGTCTTCAGGTCCTTGGCCTACGGTATCGTCACCCTGGTGGTGGTGGTGTGCGGGGTCATAGCGGAGCTGATCTTCCTGTACGTCATCGGCTGGCCCCTGGACATCATGACGGTGATGGTGGCTTCGCTGGTCATAGGGGCGGGCATCGACTTCGGCATCCACGTCACCCACCGTTTCCGCGAGGAGCTGCACGCGAGCCGGCTCTCCCTGGAGGATGCCGTCAGGGAGACGGTGAAGAACGTGGGCCGGGCGCTGGTCGCCGCCGCCCTCACCACCGCGGGCGTCTTCGCTATCCTCGGCTTCTCTAACATGGGGATCCTGCAGAGGTTCGGCTGGACCACCACCGTGGGGCTCACGGGAGCCCTCTTCGGGGCCATCCTGGTGCTCCCCAGCATGCTGGCCATCGTCGCCAAGCGGCGCAGGGACTGATCCCGGACAGGGCTGTGCGTTATTGCCGCATCCCCGCGTGGCCCCTTGCGTGTCCCTGCTGACGCTCCTGGAGCAGGCCTCATCGCAGGTCCTCGCGGAGGACCTCCAGCACGTAGGCCAGGAACTCCGGCCCGTAGCCCTGCTCGGCGTGGCCGAAGGGGCGGAAGGTCTTCAGGCGGCAGTGGTCACCGGCGGCCTTTTGCAGCTCGTAGGCCTGTTCCACCTCGAAGACGTAGTCGTCCTCTCCGTGGATGATGGTCAGGGGCTGGGGAGCGACCAGGTGCGCCACCTGGGCCGGCGTTTCCTGTTTTTTCCATGAAGCGTCCACCTTGACCCCGTAGCGAGCGCCCGCGATCGCCCTGCCCACGGGGTTGCCCATGAGGGCGCGGATGAGCCTGGCGCCCGGCGCCCGGCAGGTGCGCAGGTCCGCGGGCGCGCTCACCACGATGGCGGAATCCAGCCCCCGGTAGAGGGCGGCGTACCTGATGACCACCACCCCGCCCATGGAGAAACCCAGCGCCGCCAGGGCTTCGTTGCCGTCCTCGCGGGCCATCTCCACCACCGCCTTGAGGTCCAGCACCTCCCGGTATCCGAAGGTGGAGCGTCCCGGGGAGAGGCCGTGGCCACGGAAGTCGAAGGTGTACACGGTATATTCAAGGGACAGGTCCTGGGCCAAGGCCACGAAGTCGCGGATGTTCTTGTTCCCCCCGAAGCCGTGGCAGAGCACCACGCCTCGCCCGGGAGGTCGGCCCAGGCGCAGGGTGTCCAGGTAGGCACCGTCCTCGCTCTGCACCACACGCCGCAGGGTGGGCACGGTGTAGGCGGCGAACATCACACCCCGGGGCAGGTCCCGGTTCACCTCGGTATCCATACCCTTGTCCATACCCATATTATATGAGGTCTACAGGAGATCGACCCGCGGGATAGCGCGGCATTACCATGCACCACGACACATTCATTTTTTTCCTTTCGCGCCCGATATTCTTTAACGGACCAAGGCCAGGGGAATTTCCGCGTCTGTCGGCGGGAAGACTTTCCGGGCGGCGCCCGGACGGCAGGCGGCGAGGGCAAGGAGCAAGAGCATTGAGCGGTAAGGCGGAGGACGAGGTCCGGGACAGCGAGATGCCGCGACCGGGCCTGTTGGCCAGGCTGCACGGGGAATGGATAGAGGTCCTGGCCGCCATACTACTGGCGCTGGCAACGGTGACCTCGGCCTGGAGCGCTTACCAGGCCGCCCGCTGGAGAAGCCAGGAGTCCATGGCTTTCAGCCAGGCCAACGCCGCAAGGGTGCACGCGGCCGAGGCGGATGATCTCGCGGACACGGAGATGGATATCGACGTCGAGATGTTTCTCGATTACCTGAAGGCCTTGCGGGCGGGGGAGGCGGAGACGGTCCGACTCTACGAGGAACACCTCTTCCGCGAGGAGTTGAAACGCGCCGTCCAGGCCTGGAAAGCCACCGATCCCCTGAACAACCCGGATGCGCCCACGAACCCCTTCATGATGCCGGAATACGGGAACGCGAACCGCGAGGAGGCACGCAGGCTGGAGGGTGAGGCACGGGCCAGGACAGAGGAGGCACAGGAGGCTATCCGTAATTCCGATTTCTACGTCCTGCTCACGGTGCTTTTCGCCGCCGTGCTCTTCTTCGCCGGCATCTGCACCAAGCTGAAGGCCGAGGGCTTGAGAATCACCGTTTTGTTCATGGGAATCGCCCTTTTCCTGGGCACTCTTATCGTCATGTGCCTCCAACCCGTACAGTGACCGCTCAGATTTCGGGATGGTGGCCGGACCCCTGCGCGTGAACGGTTTGCCCCGGCGTGGCGCCGGCCGTGCCACGGTATCGTGCCGTTTTAGTGGATGCCGTATCGCTTCGGTAGGCGGTTTTAGGGATTGCTCTTGTAGGGAGGGCGCACGGTATGAAAGAATATCCCTGGTCCGCCCGCCGGGCGGCTCAAGGAGGCGATAAACGTATGCTGGTCGATCTGCACGTCCACACGATATCCTCGCCATGCTCCCACATAGACCCCAGGGGGCTCATCGTGGTCGCCAGGAAGATAGGGCTGGACGCGGTGTGCGTCACCGAGCACGAGGAGATGGAAGGGGCCGAGGAGGCCTGGCGGCTGGGTAGGGAGATGGGCTTTCCCGTGCTGCGGGGGGTGGAGGTGTACACCGAGTTCGGGGACATGCTGGTTTTCGGCCTCTTCCGCTCCCGCTTCCCCTGGCAGACGCCCTTCGAGGAACTCTGGCGCATGGTCAGGGAGGCGGGAGGGATAATCATCCCCGCGCATCCCTGTCGCAGCGACCGCGGTTTTCACGAGAGGATGGGACGGGAGAAGGCGGAATACCTCCTGCGCAGCATCGACGCCCTGGAGGTCAAGAACGGCGGGAACACAGAGGAGGCCAACCTGCTCGCCGGGGAGATCGCCTCCCGCTACGGCCTGCCCGGCGTGGGAGGGAGCGACGCGCATTTCCCCATGCAGGTGGGACGATGCCTCACCGTCTTCGAGCGCGATATCGAGGACGAGGAAGACCTGGTGCGCGAGATAAGGGCGGGGAGGTGTCGCGCCGCATACGCCGGCGAGGTGGAGGAAGTGAACCTCTCCCGCGCGTGGAGGTAGCCGTGATCGTCGACCTGCACATCCATACCAACCTGGGCTCCCTCTGTTCCCAACTCGCTCCCGACGAGCTGCTTGAGCGCGTGCGCGAGCTGGGCATCGACGCCATATGCGTCACCGACCACCATTCCCACCGCGGCGCGGACAAGATGATAGCCTATGCCGCAGGTAGCGGATATCCCGTCTTCCGTGGCGTGGAGATCTATACCAACTTCGGGGACATGCTGGTCTTCGGCATGAAGCGGGAAACCAGGTACCACCTTACCACTTTCTGGGAACTGGTGGAGATGGCGGAGGCCGATGGGGCGGTGATCATCCCCGCCCATCCCTGCCGGGGGTGGGACCCCAAGCACGGCCACCGCCACGAATTCCCGCGTGAGATAGCGCGGCACGTCGTAGCCCTGGAGACGCATAACGGCGCAAACAAGGAACGCAGCAACCGGCAGGCCCAGGAACTCGCCGCGCAATGGGGTGTGCCCGGTACGGGCGGCAGCGATGCCCATGCCGTATGGCAGGTGGGCAAGTGCGTGACCGTCTTCGAGCGCTGGATAACGAGCGAGGAAGACCTCCTGCGGGAATTGCGGGAGGGCAGGTTCTACGGGGCATATCTCGAGGAGCTGCGGCGCGAAGCCGGATAAGGGTGGGATGGATGACGGGGGGCATCCTGCGGGCCGGCGGTCGGCCGGCGGGCGCACACGGGGAGCTGCGGCGCGAAGAGGAAAGAAGAGAGGCCGACCGGATGAATGGAAAGCGGGCCGTTTCCGGAGGGCCCCGGAAAACGCGTCAGGCTTTCCTCAACCCCGACTTCCGTATGGCCGCGACGACGTTTTCCGCCCCGCAGGCGTTCATGAAGTGCACGCCCCCCAGGCCCGGCAGTTCCCGCAGGGCGCGCGCCGCATCGGCGGCCATGGACGCGCCCTCGGCCGCCGGGCGGGCAGACGACGCGAGCCTTTCCAGGACCGATTCCGGGATGCGCACGCCCGGCAGGCTGTCCGCGAGCTTGCGCGCCGTGCGCGGGTTTCCCAGGACAAGGACTCCCGCCAGCAGGGGACGGCCGCCGAGAAGGTGACGCGCCTCCTCCCACCACGATGCGAAGGCGGCGACGTCGCAGACGGGCTGCGTGACCAAGAAATCCGCACCGGCTTCCAGTTTTTTCCTTAGCCTTTCCATCTCGTCCGGACCTGCCTGGGGGTCGACGGCGGCGCCGATGAGGAAGGGGGCGTTTCCCCGCAGGGGGCTCCCGTCCACCAGGCGGCCCTCGTCTCGCATGTCGCGGGCCATGGCGATACACGCGATGCTGTCCAGGCAGCGCACGTCCTCGGCCTGCGGGCACGACCCCAACGCGGCAGGGTCTCCCCCCAGGATGAGGAGGTTTACTATGCCCAGGGCAGCCGCGCCCAGAAGCTCGCCCTGCAGGGCAAGGCGGTTGGAGCGGATGCATACCACCTGCAAGACCGGCTCCACTCCCAGCGCGTGGCGGAGGTGAATGCAGGCGGCCAGGCTGCTCATGCGGGGGCGCGCGCCGGGCGCCTCGGTGACGAAGAGGGCGTCCGTCCAGTCCAGCAGCAACGCGGCTTCACTGTCAAAAGGTTCCAGGTCACTTCCCCGCGGGGGATGCAGGTCGCAGGTGACGGCGAAGCGGCCTTCGCGCAGCGCGCTAGCCAGTCGCGAGGATGAGGGGGAGGGGAACCCGTCCACGTCGGCGTTTCACTTGACCCTGGTGATGCGGAAACGGCAGCGCTCATCCCCGCGGGGGAGGGCTTCCAGGACCTCGATCCTGAAGTCCGCCCCCAGGTGGGAGACCAGCCCCTTGAACTCGTGCTGCGAGCAGCTCTCCTCGCAGTTTATCCCTATGTGCTTGAAGTACCAGTCGTACCAGGGATCCCTTCGGATGGTAAGGTACCCGACGTCGCCGTCCAGCTCCGCGTAGATCTGTTTCAGCTTGGGGAGGTAGGCCAGGGACTCGTTGTTGAGCAGGAGGAGCAGCTTCAATGCGTCCTCCACCGTGGGCTGCAGGCGGTAGACCCTGACCAGGCGCTTGCCGGCGCTCCATCCCACCCCGTGCATGGCCGCGTTGACCAGTTCCTGCAGCTGCTGCTTGCTCAGGTGGGAACCCGCGTACTCGGCGATGTCGTTGAAGACGCCCATGAGCGCGGCGTAGAGGGTGCGGTACTTGTCGTCCACGGACATGGCGGGGCAGACGAGCATCTCCATGCGATCACCTCCTGGAGTCCAATTTTAACACGCTTCAGCCCCAGGGGACCCGGTGATGTGGACGCGGAGGTCGTGCGAAGGTGAAAGCAGGCGTTATACGGGCCGCGGAGGACGTTTCCTAGAGGAACTTGTTTCAGTACCGGGTGATGTGCTGTTCGCAGAGGCCGAAGAGGTCCTTCACCTCCACCTCCTCGCCGGCTCCGCCCAGCCTTCCGCGGAAGAGGCCGAAGGGCTGGTGGAAGTCGGAGAGCAGGGGGCCGACGTGGATCCTCTGCGCCCTTTCCCCCTGGGGAGAGAAGGAGACGTCGACCGCCCCGTCCGTGGTCTTCACGAACCACGGCCCGAGGATGTCCGCCTCGCTGTAGCCGAAACGTGCCGCGCCCGTGAGATGGATCTTCCCGTCGATCCAGAAGCAGTTCTCGCTGTAGGTCTCGTCGTCCGCGATGTTGTTCTGGCAGAGATTCGCGGCGATGAGCCTGCCGTCTTCCGCGTAACCCGCGAAGGTCATCCACCTCCAGAAGCTGCGGTAGGGATAGAAGGCCTTCTGCTCGTCGAGCAGGCACACGTCGCGGCCGGGGTCGAGCTCGATGACCTCGTCGCCAACGGTGATCGCTCCCTCCACCGGGCAGGCGGCCTTGTGCGTGTAGAGCGGGCGGTTGGCGGAGAAGGGGCTCACCACCACCAGTGGCTGGAAGCGGCCGAGGTCCTCGAGCATGCGGAACTCGCCCCGTATTGACGGCAGGCCGCGTCCGGGGGCGGCGTCCATGCGCACGCGGTGGTAGCCCTCCTCGAGGTTGTTCTCCACGTGCAGGGAATAGCCACGCGCTGTGAAGGAGCATTCCCCCCTCCAGGTGGTCTCCGCCAGCCTGGCCCTGCCCCCCGGAGCCTGCCGGGCGTGTTCGGCCATGCGTCCGCTGGCGCGGTCGAAGTGGTAGATGAAGGAGACGGCCATGAACTTGGCGTCGAAGATGACCATGCCCAGGTAATGGTCCGGGTGTATGACCCCGAAGTGCTGCCATTCCTTGAGCCGGAAGCGCACCAGGGAGCGGGGCAAGTGAAGGCGGGCGCCGAATATTTCCGCCTCCGCCAGCCCCAGCTCGCGGAAGGGTTCCTCGAAAGCGCCGAAGTCGACCACGCGGCCGTCCACCACAAGGCGCCGAGGGGTCTTCTTTATGGTCCTCATGATAAACCCTCCTCGCATTGCCCGCGAGTGCACTTGCCTGTCGTGCTCACCATCATGTGGTTACTTCTTCCTCCACAAGTCGTCCTTCGCCCTTTCCTCCGCCTCTTCCGTCGTGCGACCCACGCCCTTGCCCCATTTACCATCCCTCTTGTTCTTGACCCATACCTTCTTACCCCCGGCGGGGCCGGGCCCTTCGTACTTCTCGAAGATCCCTTTTCCGCTGTCATACCTCTTGGCCATATGCTGCAGCTCCTCTTGCCTGTTCCACGCACCCCTTCCTATATTGCGTTATCATCTCGGCGGGCGCAATCCTCCCTTTGCGGAGGCCTCTTTCCCTTGTGCGTTTCCATCCCCTGCCCGTTGTGGATAGAATAAGGGGGGCGAAGACAAAGAGGGAAAACCGGGAAAAGGTTCCTCGCGCGATAAGGAGGGAAGGGATGATCACCGCTTTTCAGCACGTGGGCATGGGAGTGCGCGACACCGGAAGCACCTACAGGTTTTACCGCGACCTCATGGGTTTCCGCGTCAAGCTGAGCGACCAGACCAGCTACCTGGAGGAGATGGCCCCCATCGTCGGGGCCCTGGTGGAGATGCGGGCCCTCATGGCCATGAACGCCAACGGGGGAGGGGCCATCGAGCTTATCGAGCACACCTCCACCCGTCCCATGGAGCCGTCGCAGCCGGTGGAGTGGGGGGATATCGGTTACCTGGAGCTGGGACTCAAGGCCTTTCAGCTGGAGGCGCTCTACCTGGATCTGAAGAACAGGGGGGTGGAGTTCCTCACCCCTGTACGCAGCATGGAGCTCAGCACGGGAGGGCAGCAGCGTTATGCCTACCTGCGTGACCCCGAGGGCCTCCTCGTACAGTTGGTGGAGGAGCCGGGGGGGAAGAAGCCGGCCGTCGGGGGCGTGCGGCATGTGGCCATCGGGGTGAGGGACATGGAACGGTCGCGCCGCTTCTATCGGGAGGTGCTGGGCTTCGAGAGGACCATCCACGAGTTCAAGGGCCGCATCCCGGAGATGGACGAGGTGACCGGCGGCAAGGAGATGGAGATGGTCATCCTGCAGCACGTGCCGGAAGGCGAGAGCGCGCTGCCCCTGCTGGAGACCGCCATAATCAAGCTGGTGCAGACCCCGGGATACCAGGGGAGGTATATCTACGAGGGGAGAAGGTGGGGCGACGTAGGCCTCATGGAGATGGCATTCGACGTGAGCGACCTCTCGCAGACCGTGAACGGTTTGCTTGCCAGGGGGGCCGAGCTCTACCATCCTCCCACGCGCGTGGACATGGGATCCGGGACAAGGGGCTCCTTCGCCTACATAAAGGACCCGGATGGGAATGTCGTGGAGATGGTGGAGGTGGAGAAGGTGCTGCATGCCTCCCCGCGTCTCATGAAATACGCCATGGTGTGGCTCATAAAGGCAGGCGTCAAGCTGCGCATCTTCTGAAACGTATCCTTGGGCCGCATCCTGGGGTCGGACCGCTGATATGTCCGGGGAAGGAGGAACGGGAATGGATATACCCGAGGATCTTCAGGCTGCGGCTGAGTTCCACGGGCACCTGTGCCCGGGGCTGGCCATCGGGTACCGGGCGACCAAGGCTGCCCTGGGGATGATGGGCATCACGCGTTCGGGCGACGAGGAGCTGGTCTGCGTGGTGGAAAACGACTCTTGCAGCGTGGACGCGGTGCAGTTCCTCGCGGGTTGCACTTTCGGGAAAGGCAACCTCGTTTTCCGTGACTACGGAAAGCAGGTCTTCACCTTCGCCTCTCGCGAGCGTCCCGGAAGGGCCGTGCGGGTCAGCCTCAAGGCGGGCGCGCTGGCGCCGGGCGGCGAGGAAGTGGACCCCGCGCGCAGGAGGGAGCAGGCCATGGAACGCCTCCTCGGCGCGCCACTCGAGGAGCTCTTCCGCGTGGACGAGATCGACTTTCAACTGCCGCAGGAGGCCGTCATTCATCCCTCCATCCCCTGCGAGAGGTGCGGCGAGCCCACCATGGAGACCAGGCTGGTGGAGGTGGAGGGGCGGCGCCTCTGCCTTCCTTGCTCCAAGGGGGAACACCCCCTTTACCCTCCGCAGTAGCAACACCTTGGGGTCGCACCTCGGACTTTGCCTTTGGCAACACCCTGGTGCCCGACTCCACGCGCTGCCTTATTGGTTCCCCGGGCTGGACGGGCGCAGGGGAGAGACGACGATCAACGGCGGATGGACGAGGAGATTTCCTGGAGAGCACGGAGGAGGGCGTCGACGTCCTCGGGGGTGTTCAGGTAACTGAAGCTCGCACGCACCACGCCCCCGCGCAGGGTGCCCAGTGTGCGATGGGAAAGAGGGGAGCAGTGAAGGCCGGAGCGTACGCATATCCCGTACTCGTCGTCCAGGAGGGAAGCCAGCTCAGACGAGGTGAGACCGCTGAGGTTGAAGGAGACGATACCAACGCGTTCCTCCCATGAACGCGGACCGTAGAAGGTTACCCCGGGTATCTCGTCGAAGCCCTCCAGAAGTATTCCCGTGAGCTCCTCCTCGTGTCTCCGGATCTCCTTCAGGCCGAGCTCGAGGACGAATTCCACGCCGGCGCGCAATCCCGCCAGTCCATGGCCGTTGAGCGTGCCGCTCTCGTAGCGGTCGGGCAGGAAATCCGGCTGCACGGAACTCTCGGAGCGGCTTCCGGTACCTCCGTAGGAAAGCGGTTCCATCTCCCATCCGGGGGCGATGTACAGTCCGCCCGTCCCCTGGGGGCCGAAGAGCTCCTTGTGGCCGGTGAAGGCGAGGTGGGTGATGCCCATCGATTCGGGGTTGATCTCGACGCGCCCCGCCGTCTGCGCGGCATCGAGCAGGAAGGCCACACCGCGTGCGGCCGCGATCTCCGCCATGTCCGCGACGGGAAGGAGATTCCCCACGACGTTGGAGGCATGCGTGCAGGCGAGGAGGCGCGTGGAGGGCGAAAAGGCCTCTTCCAGGCGCTTCAAGTCCAGGCGGCCGTCCTCCTCGCAGTCAACGATGGTGTAGGTGGCGAGACCATCTCGCCTCATGGCTTCGAGTGGTCTCCAGATGGAATTATGTTCCAGCGAGGTGATGACGGCGTGCCCCCCCTCCCTGAGCAAGCCCTGGATTGCCGTGTTCAACGCCTCCGTCGCGTTCTTTGTGAAGACGACGCGCGAGGGGTCGCTCACGGAGAAGAGTTTGCATATGGCCTCCCTGGCCCGCAGCACCTCGCGACCGGATTCCAGGCTGCGGTGGTGTCCGCTGCGGCCCGGGTTGCCGCCCACCTCGCGGGCGAAGCGGTCCATGGCTTCGTAGACGGTTTCCGGCTTGGGATAGGTGGTAGCCGCGTTGTCCAGGTAAATATCTCCGCCCAAGGCTCCCTCCTCGCCTTTTTGTCCCTTTGAATGGCTTTAAGGCAGCATAATGATATCACTTTATTATGAGGGCCATGGGTAACACCTCGGGTAGGGTGTTGGGTGGCCGGGACGGGGCTCGTGCTCGCTTCACGGCGCTCTTTTCTTCTTCCGGCGGCCGGGCCGCCGGGTAACGGTCTCGCTCGCAGGCTCGCTGCGACCGACCCGGTCGTTCCCGGCCTCAGTTGGGTGCGTATCCGCCCTACTTCCGGCCCGGGGCCTCAGGGTAACGGTCTCGCTCGGCGCCGCGTATCTTTCTCATAAATCCGGAACGTTGGGTAAGGCGTCCTCGCTGCGACCGACCCTGTAGTTCCCCGGGCTGGTTGGGTGCGTATATGTTCTTCTTCCGGCGGCCGGGCCGCCGGGTAACGGTCTCGCTCGCAGGCTTGCTGCGACCGACCCGGTCGTTCCCGGCCTCAGTTGGGCAGTAAAAAGGAGGGCGCTTGCGATGTCGCTCGCCTTACCCCCGGTCCCGGCTTGATCATGGGTTGATCGATCCAAAAGGTGGGATAGTGTGAAATCAACGGGCATAATGGGGAATGAAACCGTGCGGAGCATTCAAGAAAAGAAGGGGCGGAGACGATTTATCAATGGCGAGGGAAAATGATGGCGAGCCAAGAACGGAAGCCAGGTCGGTAAGGCAATAGGAACCACGAGGGAAAACGAGAAAATGCAAAGCGTCAGAAAAGCCTATATAAGGAAAATAATGGCGTCTGCAACGGTGGCGGCGCTCGTGTTCTCGTTTCTGCTGGCGCAGGTGGGGGTGGTGGCGGCCCAGCCTTCCTTCAACGACATAGGCTCGCAACCCGCGGAGATACAGCAGGCCATCGAGTACTCCTTCCAGAAGGGTTACATGCAGGGATATCCCGACGGGAGTTTCCGCCCCGCCGACGGCACCACCCGCCTGGACTGCGCGCGTGCCCTGGTCTGCGTCTTCCGCCATGCGGGGGAGAGCCCCGACCCCTCCATCACCTTCACCGACCTCCCATCCTCGGATCCCGGTTTCACGTGGGCCAACCTGGCGGTCAAGTACGGCCTCATGGACAGGCTGCCCGACGGTTCCTTCCAGCCCTACCAGGCGGTCTCCTTCGAGCGGGTGGCGCTTGGGGTCACGGCGGGCAAGGGCCTGAACGACGTGGCGCAGAACGTGAACGCGCTCACCGGCGGCAACCCTTACTACTCCGGGGCCATGACCGTCTTCATGGACCTACACCTTAAATACCGCTACAGCAAGGTATGGCCGGGCCAACCCTATCCCCGGGGCGAGATGGCCTTCACGCTTTACCGCCTGGACAACCTGGAGAGCTGGAGGACGTGGTACCTGCGCGATTCCTTCAGCGCCGCCCGCTGCAGGCTTCCCGCCGCCTCGGAGGGGCAGCGGCGGGCGGTCGGCTACGGCTTCGAGAGGCTGGGGTGCCCCTACGTCTACGGGGGGGAGAGGGAATCGGAAGGAGGATTCGACTGCTCGGGCTTCATCTATAACACACTCTCCATGCGCATGGGCTATCCCATGATGAGGGTGGCCGACGACCAGGCGCGGGACGAGCGCTATCTCTATGTCTCCCGGGAGGCCCTGGAGCCCGGCGACGCCATCTTCTTCTACGAGAACGCGAACGACGCTCCCTCGGGATACATAGGGCACGCGGGGATGTACGTGGGAAATGGGATTTTCATCCATTCCACGGGCTCCAACGCCGGCGTCAGTTTCGACTGCCTCGACAACAACGACTACTGGAGGACCCATTTCGCCTGGGGGAGGAGGGTGGTCGGCGGGCCCTACAAGGATAACTTCGACACTTGGCTGGTCATATACAACCCCCATGCGCAGCAACAGCCGGTGGAGGTGAGATACCTGCGCCCCGACAAGGGGCCCGAGTCCAGGAATTACCTGCTGGCTCCCCACAGCCGCTTCACCATCGCCGTGGACAGCCTCTTCCCCTACGACGAGGTATCCATGGAGGTGCGCTCGCCCGCCCCGGGGGTGATCGCCGAGCGCGCCGTGTACTTCAACTACCAGGGCTGGGCAGACGGTGGACATGCCAGCACGGGCATGACACAACCGACCCAGCAGGGATATTTCGCGGAGGGGTACACGGGGAGCGGGTTTCACACCTGGCTCTGTTTCGTTAATCCCAGCGACGCGCAGGCGACGGTGGAGGTGAGTTACCTCCGGGAGGGAGGGCCCCCCGTGGTGTGCACCTATAACCTGGCGCCGCAACGCCGCTTCACCGTGCTGGTCAACGCGGTGCCCGGCCTGCCGGCGGGTAACGTGGGCATCAGTTACCGCTCCCTGAACGGGGTCGCGGTGGCGGCTGAGCGCGTCATGTATTTCAATTACCAGGGCAGGCGGGACGGACACTGCACGGCCGCGCTCACGCAGACCTCCACCCGGCTCTACCTTGCGGAGGGATATACCGGGGGCGCTTTCGATACCTGGATATGCCTCGCCAACCCCAACGCGGAGGCGGCGGAGGTGGAGGTCACCTACCTGGTGCAGGGCGGGACGAACGTGAGCCGGAAGCTCTGGGTGGAGGGACGCTCCCGCCTCACCGTCAACGCCGAGAACGATGTCCCGGACCGCTCCTTCGGCGTTTCCATCGCGTCCCTCAACGGGGTGGGCATCATCGCCGAGCGCGCCATGTACTTCAACTACCGGGGCCGCCAGGGAGGGCATTGCTCCGCGGCGGTTTCCCGTCCCGCTACCCGGCAGTACCTGGCGGAAGGGTACACCGGCGGGGATTTCGACACCTGGATATGCCTGGCCAACCCCAACGCGGAGGCGGCGACGGCCCGCGTGGTCTTCTCGCGGGAAGACGGATCCGAGGTGACGCTGGACGCGTATCTGCCCGCCCTTTCCCGCGTCAGCGTGTGCGCCAACGACGTGCCGGGGCTGGGGAAATGCTCCTTCGCCACGCGGGTGGAATGCACGCTGCCGCTCTTCGTCGAGAGGTCGGTCTATTTCGTCTATAAGAACCGCGCCGGCGGCACCAACTGCA
The DNA here is from genome assembly GCA_014360655.1 of Actinomycetota bacterium. Classification (NCBI taxonomy): domain Bacteria; kingdom Bacillati; phylum Actinomycetota; species Actinomycetota bacterium. Next base: position 43,570 of record JACIXC010000009.1, read on the forward strand.
GCGCCCAGGAGAGTCCCCAGGAACGCACCTTCTTCGCGGAGGGCTACACCGGCGGTTGAGTCCGCGCGGTTACGAGAAGACGCTTCCACGAACGCCGTGGAACACCCGACGCCCGGCCTTGCCGGGTTCCTATCACCGCTTGCACGAAAAGAACGTATCGCCTCTCCCTGTGACGGGGCGGTGAGCACTCCTGTCCCCGCTTATAAGGGAAGAACCGTGCCGCGGGGATGGCGGCTCGCCCTGGTGCCACGTGAAGCCCGTTCCCGGCTCCGCCCTTCTCGTCGGCGCTGCGAAAAAAGGTTAGAATCGTACTTGTGTCAAGGGTGAGAAGCGGGCGAAGCCGCGGGGTTGCGCCGGGGCGGGACCAGCGCCTTCGCGTCGATTCCCTGGAGGTGTGTGATAGATGTCCACGGGAAAGCAGTTGCGGATGGGTCGCATCCTGGGTGAGGACGGCAGGGCGCTCGTGGTGGCCATGGACCAGGGGGCGGTCGCCGGCTCCATGGCCTACCTGGAGGAACCGCTGCGCGCCATCCGGGCGGTGGCGGAGGGCTCGCCGGATTCCCTTGTTTTGACCAGGGGCATGCTCAAGCACGGCTGGGAGGCCATTCCCCCGCGTGTGGGCATGGTCATGCGCATCAGCGGCGGCTTTACCGTGCTCGAGGGGGCTCGTGAATTCAGGGACCGCGTCATCACCGGGGTTGAGGAGGCCCTGCGCTGGGGAGCGGACGGCGTGGTGGCCGCCGTGAAGTTCGGCCACGAGCTGGAGGGAGAGTTCATACAGGCCGTGTCGGCGGTCGCCGACGCCTGCGACAGGTGGGGAATGCCCCTGCTCATAGAGGCCATGGTGGCCCTGCGGGGAAGCGCCGGCCTCTCCGAGGAGGAGGCCCTGGCCGTGGCGGCGCGGGCGGCGGCCGAGCTGGGGGCGGACCTGGTGCAGTTGCGCTATCCCGCCAAGGGGGGAAGCCTGGTGGAGGCGATCCGTGGCTGCCCGGTCCCCGTGCTGGTACAGTGCGGGGACGCCGTGGACGAAGACGCGGTCTTGGGCACGGTGAAAAGCGCCGTGGAGGATGGAGCTGCGGGCGTGGCGCTGGGACGCAACGCCTGGCAGCGGGACGATCCCGCGCCGTTCATGCGAAGGGTGCACGCGGCCCTGGGGAGGTGAGGGCCCCGGCCTGAGCCGGCCCGGACATGAGGGAAGATATCGGCCGCGACGATTTTCGCGAACTGGTAGAGGAAGCCCTGGAAGGGTTTCCCTCCGATTTCAGGAAACTCCTGGAAAACCTGGCCGTGGTGGTCGAGGACATCGCCTCGCCCCGGGACGCCCGCCTGGCCGGCGTGGACCACCCCATGCAGCTCCTGGGATTGTACGTGGGGGTGCCGTACACGCAGTGGGGCAGGGAGCGCTACGCGCGCCCGCCCGACGTGATCAGGATCTACCGGCTTCCCATCCTGGCCGCGTTGCGGCCCGGGGAAGACGTGCGGGATAGGGTCCGCCGCGTGGTCCTGCACGAGCTGGGGCACCGCGCCGGGATGGGGGAGGAGCGCCTGCGCGAGCTGGGCATGTATTGAACCTTCCTGCGGCCCGTAAGAAGGCCGGGAGCAAAGGTGCCGCGGGGAAGGCGCCTGGTTTTTGCCGTTCAGTTGTCGGCGAAGGCGGAGAGAGCCGCTCCCAGCGCCCCCACCAGCTGCGGGTTTTCGGGCACCAGCAGCGGCAGGCCCAGCCTCTCTTCCAGCAGGGCACGCAGGCAGGGGTTGTTGGCCACCCCGCCGGCGAAAACCAGTTCCCGCTGCACGCCCACCCTCTTGAGCAGGGCGGAGGCGCGGTCGCATATGGCCTCGTGCAGGCCGCGGGCGATGAGGGGGCGCGGGGTGCCGCGGGCGATGAGGCCGGTGACCTCCGATTCCGCGAAGACGGTGCACATGCTGGAGATCTTCACCTCTCCCTCCGCCTGCAGCGCGGTCTTCCCCATCTCCTCGAGCGACAGGCCCAGGGCGGCGGCCATGACCTCGAGGAATTTCCCCGTCCCCGCGGCGCAGCGGTCGTTCATCTGGAAGTCCACGACCTTGCCGCCCGGTCCCACGGAGATGGCCTTGGTGTCCTGCCCACCTATGTCCAGTATGGTGCGCACATCAGGAAAAATATGGTAACAACCCAGGGCGAAGGCCTTGATCTCGGTGATCACCCTGTCCGCGAAATTGGCCTGGGCCAGGTGCCGGCCGTAACCGGTGGCTACCAGGAGGTCGTACTCGTGTTGCGCCAGCAGGCGCCGGCACTGCTCCAGGGGATCGAAGGTGGTGTCAACCACCTCGCTTGTGAGGACCTCGCCGCCGTCCATCGCAACGAAGCCGATGGTGCGCGATCCTATGTCCAGTCCGGCTACGGCCATCCCCACCTCCTGCGCGTAGTGACCCGTTTCCCGGTAACCTTAGTTTCCACGTCGCTTCCGTGTATGCATCGGGAATATGCGCTGGGAACCTGTTACCGCTTTCCCCGCGGTTTACTCCGGCATATCCCTTAACGGCATCAATGTATACGAACCGCCCTGCCCGTGCAATCCCGCGAACCTGGAGATCGGACGCCCGTGGTTAGAGGAGAAGATCCCGGGGAGGGCGCGGGCCACTCCCCGGGAGCAACGATTTCATACCGGCCTTTTCGTCTCCACCATCTCGATGAGCGCCTGCACCCGGGTGGTGAGCTGCCCCACGTCCTCGGAGCTGTAGTCGGTTTCCAGGTAGAGGAAGGGTACGCGTTCCTTCTCCAGCTCCTGCTGCACGCGGAAGGCCTCCACCGTGTAGGGATCGCAGAACTGCAGCGCGTAATAGATAACGGCGTCTATGTCGTAGTCGCGCACCAGCTCCCGGATGTGTTCCAGCCTCTCACGGTTGGGGGTGAAGACCGCGCAGTCTATCTCGAGGTAGCGGTCCGCGATGGCGTCCAGCATCCCCTCCAGGTCCGCGGCGGCCTCGTCCACGAGGTGGCGGAAATAGCGTATGCCGGTGCACATCTCGTCCATGGCCACCAGCCCCCCGGAGGTCTCTATGATGGTGGGCACCTTCCAGTTCGGGATGGCCATGGGGCAGCCGGAGAGGAGGATGCGCGGGCGGTGAGAGCCGCCGATGGAGATGCCCTGGTCCCTTCTCTCCTCCAGCTCGTCGCAGAGGGCGTTGACCTTCTCCGCCAGGCGCACCGGGTCGTCGTAGAAGGCGATCTGGTTGATGAGGAGCGCGTCCCTGCCGGAGATCACCGGCGGGTCGCACTTGCGCAGCTCGGCGAGGCGCAGCAGGGCCTTGCGCTTTTCGTTGATCACGCGCGCTGCGTTACGCAGCGACTCCTCGTCGATCTTTTTACCCGCGACCTCCTCTAGGCGCGCCGCCAGCCTCCGGACCTCCTCGCGCCAGAGGCGGCGGTCTGCCTCGTCCTTGCGCTGCGGCAGCTCCATGGTATGCACCGGCTGGAACTGGTCGAGTATCTCGTAGTATTTCTTCTTGCCGTCGCAGGTGGTCTCGCCCACCAGCAGGTCGCAGGATTCTATGTACGGGCATACCTTGGCCAGCTTGAAGCCCAGGGAGGACTTGATGAGGGCGCAGAGGTTGCGCGGGAGGTACTGCTCCGCCGCTTCCTCCGCCACCTGCGCCCCGGCACAGAGGCCCACGCAGACGCCACCCGCGGCGAGGATCAGTTCCTCGGGCACGTAGGTGCAGAAGGTGCCCACCACGATGCCCCCGGCCGCGCGGTGGTCCACGAGCTCCTTGATGCGCAGGCCGTGCACCTCCGAGAAGACGAAGTCGAAGTACTGCATCCCCTCGGGGCGGTTCTCCTGGCCCAGGATGGATTCCTGGTAAAGGGGCGGCAGTACCTCCAGGAGCCCGTCGTGGGCGGCGAGGTCCAAGCCCAGCTTCTCCCACATCTCACGGTAGTCTGCCATTCCTTACCTCCTTTTCCCGTTCATGTTCTTGCTTGACCGATAAGGGGGCCTTGCGCCTTTTCGGTGTGCCGGCCGCTCGCTGCAGGCCGGACCCCGGGAGCGGCCCGTGCAACCGCTATGGTTTGCTCGCCTTAAGCTACGGCTTGCTCACCTTTTCCGTGTGCCGGCCTTTCGCCGCAAGCCGCCGCGCTGCCCGGGCCCTTGAGCCTGGTCCCTGCCGTCCGTTAAACGGCCGCAGCCGTTCACCCGACCTCTTTGTCCTCGCGCTCTTCCCGTTCACCGGCGGGCTCCCCTCCCGCTCCTCCCGCCCAGCGGCTGCGGTAGGGCTCGACCCCGGCAACCGCTACTCCCGCCGCCTCGAGGGCCTCCCGTATTCCGGCGGCGTCGGCGGGATTTATGCGCAGGGAGATGCCGCAATCGACGCTGAACTCGCGCGGTGTGTTTATGACCGCATACCCGATGCCCATGTGTTTGAGCACCTTCTCGGCGCTCAGGGCATGGTGTGTAGAGTGGAAGAGCACCACGTAACAGTTAAAATCATTCATAAGGTATATTTATTTAATCTATCGATTACCTTAATGAAGGATAATAACGCACAACCCTCGCGGAGGCAATTCGGGGCCTCGTGCGGGATCACACGCCGCCGTACGTGATTGCAGGCGATCAAACGCATTGCGCGTTTTCTCTTGACGGAAACGCGGGACGGCATCGCCGCCCGCCGGCATAGGACCCGGAGATCTCCGCCCGTGACGCCATTCTGCCGGTGACGCCGCGGAGGCCACCTTCCGTGAGAAGCGGTTTGTCTCATGGTTTCCTGAGCACGCGGGCCTTTAACCTCCAATTCGCCGCTCTTGCTCTGCCGGTATGCGTGGGACAGCGAAGGGATGCCGTTTCTGCCAGTGAAAAGATATAAAAGAAAGGTTGTTATCATTGACAACGATGTTTCACTATCATACTATAGAGAAGGATAAAGTTTTCTTATATAGGAACGGTGATGAAATTGTTGAGCGACCGGGATATCGAGAGATGGTACCTGGGGCTTCCCTTTCTCGAGGAAGAGGAAGGCGAGGCGGAGGTAGCCGCGCTCCCCTTCCTGAGCGAAGAGGAGATCGAGCGCCTGGCGCTGGGCTTGCCGCTCGTGGCGGCCTGAGCGGCGGCATCTGGAGAAAAGGGTGAGCCGGGCGCGGTGGCGCAGGGGAAGCGCCGCGCGCCTTTTGGGCTGCGTTTTTACGTACGATGAACATCGTTGCGAAAAACAGCAACGCATTTACAGGATAGGGAAAATCACGAGGGATGTTGAGGAAGCGGGCGTCACGGCCGGATGGGATGGCGCTTGCATCATATGCAGGGCATGTATCAGGATAATATAAAGCTTGCGGGAGAGAGGACTGCGCCCTTACAAGAAACCGGCCCACTTTCCAGGGACTGAAAAGGGGAATAAAAGGAGCGCGTCATGGAGGAGATCGGTGCCAGGCTGCGTGAAGTGAGGAACGCCAGGAAGCTTTCCATCCGCAAGGTCTCCGAGGCCACCGGTTTCTCCGTCTCCTTCTTGAGCAGGCTGGAGACGGGCAAGAGCAGCATCACCGTCAAGAATCTCCTGAAGCTGCTGCAGTATTACGGGGTGACCCTCGCGGACATCTTTTCGGATGCGGCCGGGAGGAAAATTACCTTTCGCAGGGAGGACAGGAAGAGAGTCGACAGCCCCGGCGAAGTGACCCTGGAACTGCTCGTAGACGAGCCCGGCATCGCCATGGAAAGCCTGCTGGGCACCTTCCAGGCGCGCGCCAAATACAAGGATCGTATAGAGCACGGAGGTGAGGAGTTCGCCATGGTGCTCAAGGGCGAATTCCGCTTCGAGCTCGGCGATACTGCTCACCACCTCAGGGAGGGGGATTGCGTCTATTTCCAGGGCGAGCTGCCGCACAATTGGGAGAACCTCACGGACGGGGAGGGATGCCTGCTCATGGTCATGACTCCCCCGAGCGTATGATGCGTGTTCCTTCGGAGTGACCGCCTGTCTCGCGCGGATCGCAAGGGTTGATCTCGACGCTCTTCCTGCATCACCCGGCACACCCTTACACCACCCGGCACACACCGATATTCCCCATACAGCCCGACCATCGCACCCAAGCGCCTCGGCCGACGGTCGCGTTTCACGCGGAACAGGCCGGTTCCGGCCATACCCTTGCCGGGTCGCGGATCCGTCGCGCGCGGGCGGTCACGCCGCTCGGAAAACGCGCCCCCGCACCACCAGTCGTCCCGTACACGGGGGTCGCGGCAGTTTCCGCGCGCCCCTTGATCCGCGGCATGTTTAGTGCCGGCGGGAGAAGGCAAAAATAGGAAACAACCGTATCGTTCAGGGGAGAGGAGGCAGAGATGGCGGAGGAGATAGTCGCCGAGAGCACCGGTGCGGGAGCAGCGGAGGAACCTTACAGGAAGCTCCGTATCTACAACGGGGTGATGGCCGTTTTCCACCTCGTGCAGGGTTTGCTCATGCTCGCCCTTAGCAACGATTTCTCGCTGCCGGTGACCACCAACTACCTAAAGGCCGACCCGGCGGATTTCAGCGGGCCGAGCATGCCCAGCGTGGTGGGCCACCTGAGGATCGGGCCCCTGGTGGCCGCCTTCCTCTTCATGAGCGCCCTGGCTCATTTCCTGCTCACCCTGCCGCGCATCTACGAGTGGTACGTGCGCAACCTGAAGAAGGGGGCAAACTACGCCCGCTGGGTGGAATATTCTTTCAGCGCCTCGCTCATGATCGTGATCATCGCCATGCTCTCCGGCGTCTACGACCTGAGCACCCTAATCCTCCTCTTCTTCATGAACATGATGATGATCCTCTTCGGGTGGATGATGGAGCTGCACAACCAGAGCACCGAGAAGACCAACTGGACTTCCTTCTACTTCGGCTGCCTGGCGGGGATCATCCCCTGGGTGGTGATCGCCCTCTACTTCTTCTCCGCGGTGTCCCGCCCGGAAGCCGGGGTGCCTACCTTCGTCTATTTCATCCTCCCCATCCTCTTCGTCTTCTTCAACTGCTTCGCCGTCAACATGGTCCTGCAGTACAGGAAGGTGGGTAAGTGGCGGGATTATCTCTTCGGCGAGAAGGTCTACATCCTGCTCAGCCTGCTGGCCAAGTCCGCCCTGGCCTGGCAGGTCTTCGGCGGCACTCTGCGCGGGTCGTGACGGGCGCAGGGTTAAGGCGGCGTGATGAGTTCACCCGCCAGGGACCCGGTCGGCGAAGGGACGGCCCCACACCCTTTTCCGCCGCGGAGCCGCCGATCGCCTTTGCGCGGAGCTGCTCGGGCGTCAGCGTGCCCGGCCGCGCATACCATCCCCGCGCCGGCCTTTTCTCCGCGGGAGGGTTATCGCACTGGTGAGGAGGACAGCGGGCCGCGCGCGAGGCAAGGCGCGGAAACACCACCGCTCTCCTCTGCGTGCGTGGGCATGGCACGAATCGAGGTGCTAATTAAGGGAGGGACGCGCCGCGTCCCTCCCGAAGGTGCCCTTGCCAGCCCGTTCTCAATCCCTACCGCGCCGACCCTTCGGCCTGCGCAGGCGGCGCGAGCCCGCCAGGGAGAGGATCCCCAGCGAGATGCCCAGCATGAGCAGGGCCGTCCCGCTTCCCGACCCGCAGGGTGACACCACGGTGAACCCGCCATTGAGCCAGCTCTCCGTTCCGTCCGGGTTCGATACAACAACGTCGTAGAGGCCGGGGGCCGCACCCATGAGGTTGAGGGTGCAGTGGATCCGTTCCTGCGTCATAACGTTCACGTTGGAAGCATTGATCACCGTGGAGCCCTTCACCAGCATCACCCTGGCCCCTGGGAGAAACCCGGTCCCCGTGACGGTCACGTTATGGAACGGGTTGAACTGGTAGCCTCTCGTCGGGTAGATGCTCTCGACGCTGAGGGCGATGTTCTTGTAAGTGAAGACGAGGGGGTCGGAGGTCCCGCCCGGCGTGGTGACGTAGACGGACACTTGGGCGAAGGGGCTGCCGATCGCGGGGGCTGCGCACACGATCTCGTTTTCGGACCAGGAGACGATGCCGGCGCGCAGGAGTCCGAAGGTCACGAAGCCGTGCGCGGACGAGGTGCCGAAACCGCTGCCGGTCAGGGTCACCGTCTCCCCGTCCCTGCCCGTATCGGGCGACAGGGTGTCCAGGACCGGATCCTCCCCCAGGTAGCCCCCGCTGGTGGTATGCAGGATGGTCCCGGAGGTCCCCACCGCCCAGGCGATGTCCCCGTCAACGGCGCTTATGTCGAGCATGACCACGTCGGTCGGGATGGTTTGCTGCTGGCACCAGCTCAGGCCCCCGTTTTCGGTGCGGGCGATCTTTACGTTGGGGTTTGCGTTTCCGCCCACCATCCAGATGTCATTTGCGTCGAACATGATGGCGCCGCCGGGATACGCCGTCATGCTGCATTCGAGGGTGTAGAAGAGATTGGGGTTCTGCCAGCTTGACCCCCCGTCGGCGGTCTTCATGCAGCACGGGGCGAACATGGGCGGAAAACCGTCGTAGACCCTGAAGACGCCCCAGGCCATGGCATTCTGCCCGTCGCAGGCGGCGATGCACAACCAGTTCTTGTCCGCGGGTCCGGCGGGTGCCCAGTTTTTGCCGCCGTCGGTGGTCCTGAGGACCACTCCGGCGTTGCCCTGGAAGGGACTTTCGCCGCCCGCCGCCCATGCTGTAAGGTCATCCACGGCGGAAATGGAGAATATGGCGTACGCGTGGCCAGAGACCTGGTGCTCCCAGGTACCGCCGTCGTCCGCGGTCTTCATGATGAAACCGCCCGACCCGACGCCCGTGGCGCCCGCCACCCAGCAGGTCTTATCGTCGAGGGCGGCGATGTCGTGCACGGTTGAGCTCTCGGGGATCATCGCCGCTTCCCAGGTTTTGCCGCCGTCCTCGGTGTGCAGGAGGTTACCCCCCTCGCCCCCCACCCAGGCTTCATCGACGCTCACCGCCGAGACGGCGTTGAGCTGCGAGGTGACTCCCGCGTCCAGCGTCTTCCAGGTGGTACCGCCGTCGGTGGTGCGCAGGACGGTACCTGCGGCTCCCACCGCCCAGGCGGTATTGTGATCGACGGCGGAAACGGAGCGCAGGTCCTCCTCGGTTCCCGATTCCTGTTCCTGCCACCCGTTCCGTTCGCCGTCCCGCGAAAGCGCCCCCGCGGCGGTCGGGGGCGGCAAGGGCGAGGGAGGCCAGCAGGCAGAGGAGAAGAAACACGGAAAACAGCCTGAGAAGTCTCATGTTCTCACCCCCATGTGCTACCGGGACCATCCGAAGATCTAGTAGATAATAGCACGCGTGAAGTGATGTTATCAACGCTCAGGTTATTAAGTGCATCATAAGGTCTTTGTGAGTGGGCGCGTAAGCGACGACGCGGCGATCTCCCCGGGGAAGGCGCGTCGCTGGCGGAAGCGCACCCCCCGGCACGGGGACAGGGCACGCTCTATGGCTTGCGGATGACCGGGCGCTCACGCATCGCCGGGAATGATTGCCGTTTCCCCGGCCCCGTACATGCATATTGCCGCGCTTCCCCGCTCCCGGGCGCAGGGCGTCGCGCCCGCCCTCAGGAGAGGCGCCTGATAAACTCCACGCAACGCCTGATGATGAGCTCCCTGTCGTGATCCAGGGTGGCCACGTGGTAGGAGTTCTCCAGCCACACCAGCTCCTTGTCCGTGGAGCTCACGTGCTCCAGCAGGTAGGGGCCGTTGGTAGGCGGCACCACGTGGTCCTCCCGGGAGGTGAAGATCAGTATGGGGGCGGTGATGCGCGGCAGGTCGCGCCTGGTGATCCTCATGAGCTCGTAGAGCTCGGCGGCGGCGCGCACGGGCACCTTGTCGTAACACGATTCCTTCACCGAGGGGTCCTTGATGTCGCTCCCCACCCCGGGGATGGTTTTCAGGAAATACTTGGCTACCGGGGTCAGGGGCAGCAGGGGATTGAGCCTGGCCACCGCCGCGTTGATGGGCATGAGGCCGGCCACCTCCGCCGCGTATTTCTCGCCCAGCCAGCAGGTTATGGTCCCCCCCATGGAGAGCCCGGTGACGAAGACCTTCTCGCAGCGGCCCTTGAGGTCCCGCAGGGCCTTCTCGGCCTCGCCGGTCCATTCCTCCCATGTGCGGCGGCCCATGTCCTCCACGGAGGTGCCGTGCCCGGGAAGGCGGGGACCCGCAACGGTGAACCCCGCCTCGGCCAGTCCCTCCCCCAGGGGTCGCATGCTCTGGGTGCAGCCCGTGAAGCCATGCACCACCAGCACCCCCGTCTTCCCTCCTTCGAAGAAGAACGGTCGCGCGTCCTCCCAAACTTCCTCCGCCATGACGACCTCCTTCCTGTTCCCCGCCGGAAGCGGCTACCTTTTCCGCTGAGGCCGGGAAGACCTTCCCGTGCGTGTTCCCGCCCCGCGTTGCCGTTATTTGGAAGATCATGAGCGGAAGCGCGATGGCCGGTGAACCCCGCGGCTGAGGGAGAAGGGAAATTGCGGGCCGGGACGCACCCTCAGCAGCTTTCTCCCTCGACCCCTTCCTCCAGCGCCCAGCCCAGGCTGCGCTCCACCGCGCGCTTCCAGTCGCGCCGCATGGCGCGCACCCTTTCCGCCGCGGCGGGGTCGGGAAGCGCCTCGCGGTCCACCCGCCAGCGCTCCTCTATCTCTTCCAGGTCTTTCCATATCCCCACCGCCAGCCCGGCCAGCAGCGCGGCGCCCAGCGAGGTCGTCTCGGAGACGACGGGGCGGCGCACGGGAACCCCCAGGAGGTCGGCCTGGTACTGCAGGAGCATGTCCATGACGCTGGCGCCGCCGTCCACCCGCAGTTCCTTGAGGGTGACCCCCGTCTCTTCCGCCATGGCCTCCACCACGTCCGCCGTCTGCAGGGCCATGGACTCTATCACCGCGCGCGCCACGTGCGCGCGGCCGGTGCCGCGGGTCATGCCGATGAGCAGGGCCCGTGCCCGGGGGTCCCAGTAGGGCGCGCCCAGGCCCACGAAGGCGGGGACGAAGTACACGCCGCCCGTGTCCTCCACGGAGGCGGCCAACTCGTCCACCTCGGAGACCTCGGAGATGATGCCCAGCCCGTCGCGCAGCCAGTTCACCGCCGCGCCGGTGATGAAGATGGAGCCCTCCAGGGCGTAGGTCACCTCCCCTCCGATGCTCCAGGCCACGGTGGTCAGCATTCCCTTCCCGGAGAGGCGCGGCTCGCCTCCGATGTTCATGAGCACGAAACTCCCCGTGCCGTAGGTGTTCTTGGTCATGCCGGGGCGGAAGCACGCCTGGCCGAAGAGGGCCGCCTGCTGGTCCCCGGCGATGCCCGCCACCGGGGCACCGATGCCCAGGAAGGCGTCCGGGTCCGTCTCCCCGAAGACGCCGCTCGATCCCCTCACCTCGGGCAGCATGGAGGCGGGCACGCCGCACGCCCGCGCCAGTTCCTCGTCCCAGGCGAGGTCGTGGATGTTGAAGAGCAGGGTGCGGCTGGCGTTGGAGACGTCGGTGGCATGTACGCGCCCCCCGGTGAGACGGAAGAGCAGCCAGGAATCGATGGTACCGAAGCACAGTTCCCCGGCCTCCGCGCGGCGCGCGACGTCGGGCTCGTTCTCCATGACCCAGGTCAGCTTGCTCCCCGAGAAGTAGGGATCGAGGACCAGGCCCGTCTTGCGGTGGAAGGTGTCGCCCAGGCCCTTCTCCCGGAAACGGCGGCAGATGTCGGCGCTGCGCCTACACTGCCAGACTATAGCCCTGCGCACCGGCTTTCCCGTCTCGCGCTCCCAGATGACGGTGGTCTCCCTCTGGTTGGTGATGCCGACGGCGGCCACGTCCCGCGGCGCGGCGCCGGCCTCCCGCAGCGCCCGCCGCGCCGCCTCACGCGTGCATTCCCAGATCTCCTCGGCGTCGTGCTCCACCCACCCGGGGCGGGGGAAGTGCTGCGTGAACTCGAGGGAGGAGCTGGAAAGGGGCTTCTGGTCGCGGTCGAAGCACATGCACTTGGTCCCGGTGGTCCCCTGGTCGATGGCCAGAACGATCATGGCGGCTCCGTCCTACTCCTCGCCCTCACCTTCCTCCACCGCCAGCGTGATCTGGTCGGCGTCCGGTTCCCGTTCCCGGGCGCCCTCCACGCGGGCTTCACCCTCCCCGCCCTCCCGGCCTGCTTGCGGCCGCAGGTCCAGGAAGCGCTTCTCGCGCCCCTTGGTCTCCAGCCCGAGCCTCTGCAGCAGGCGCTGCAGGCTGTGGAAGACGATGCGGGTGGGAGCGACCTCCACCTCGCGTTGCAGCAGTTCGTATAGCTCCCTTTCCAGGTATTTCTTGGAAATTCCCTCGGCGGGGGCGATGTGCAGGTAGAGCTCGTCCAGGTCGTAGGGGTCGTCGTTGTGCTTGCGTATCTCCAGCTGCCATTCAAGGACGTCCTTGTGCCCGGAGAGAAGGGGATAGAACGCGTTGAGGTCCACCAGGGTGCCCTTCAGCTTGGTCAGCTCGAACTCCTTGTAATCGGAGGAACGGTTGATCTCCAGTCCCAGCCGCGGCAGGGAACGGCCGCAGTAGGGGCAGGGGTCATGCCTTATGCCCCCTTTCACCAGGTCGCCCGTGCGGAAGCGGAGGAGGACGCTTCCCCTCCATTCCAGGCTGGTGTAGACGATCTCGCCGTCCTCGCCGTCGCCGAGCCTCACGCCGCTATCGGGATCGATTATCTCGATGACCTCCATGTCTGGAAAAAGATGGTAGCCGGAGCTCTCCTCGCGGGAAAGCGCGGCCTCGCGGCACTCGCTCCAGGCGATGCGGCCCTCTGTGAACCCGTAGGTGGAGATCACCGCCGGCCTTTCCGCCCCCAGCTTCTCAAGCAGCTCGAGCATCTTGCCCTTCAGGCCCTCGGGGAGGCGGTCGCCTCCCAGGACCAGGGTTTGCAGGCGGGAGAGGTCGCGTCCCTCGCGCGCCGCCAGGCGCAGGAGGTGATAGGCGTAGCTGGGGGTGGCCGTGAGCACCGTGGCCCGCAGCCGCTCCAGGGCGTCCAGGATGCGCTGCGTGCCCAGGATGCGCCCTCCGCCCGTGTGCAGGGCGGGGATGCCCACCTCCTCGGCTGCGTAGTAGGTCATCCAGAAGGCGAGGTGGGGCGCGAAGGGGAAGGCGTTCACCACCATGTCCTCGCGGCTGAGGCCGGCGAGCTCGAAGATCCTCCTGCCCGCCTCACGCATGCGCCGCAGGTCGTAACGGGTATAGAGGATGGGAGTGGGAAGGGCGGTGCGGCCCACGGTGAAATGATAGTGCACGGGCAGGAATTCCCTGTCCAGGTATTCACCGTAGGCTCTCTTGCCCTGCGTGATGCGCATCAGGCGGTGCTTCAGCCGCACGGTCCCGCGGGGGCTCATCTTCTGGAGGTCGGGCTGCAGCACGAGGTTGAAGGGTATTTCCGGGTTCTCGGGGAGGGGTGCGATGTCCGCCTTGGTGGTGAAGGGGATGCAGGAGAGATCGCGCAGGGTCCTGATCACCCCGGGCTTGATGCGATTGTAATCGAAGAGTTCGCGGTAATAGGGGCTGAACGGGTACACCAGCTCGTGGATGTAGCGCACCAGGTGCTGCTCCTGGGCCGCCAGGTATTGCTTCGGCGGCAGGTGGTCCCATAGCGTTTTTCTCATGGCATCGATTCCTCCCCTTGCAGTCGCTTTCCGTGGCAGGGCGGAGACGCGACGCCTCCTCCGCTCACTGTCCTTTCTCCGCTCTCCATCCTGATTAACGATACTATCATGAAAGGGCTGCGGGGCGAAGGCCGGCACTCCCGGTCGGCGTCGGGCGGGTATGCGGCGCGCGCAGGGGCGACGGGGGATGCGCCGGCATGTCGCCCCGGGGAGGTCGACCGGGGCTGTATAGCGGAAGCGTGTATCGGGAGAGGGATCGGGGGGAGGCGTTCCGCCTCCCCCCGGTAGAACCGTTTGCCGCAGCGGCGGCCGGTTTCCGTTCCTGTTTTGCGCCCGTACGCCCCGCGCCCCGTGGTACGGGACGGGGGCCGTCGTCAGCAGCCCTCGGAGCAATGGGCCACGCGCGGGACCATGAAGCGCTTCATGTGCACACCTCCTCCCGTTCGCCATCCCTGTCTTCGACTCTCTTCCGGGCCAGGTTCTCGTTTCACGCCGTGCTGTGATGTGTAGGCGCTAATACGAAGACCTTCAACGGCTAAGATAGCTTGTAACATATCTCGCAGTCCCCCACCACGCCGTTCTTGCGCACCTCGCGCAGCGTGGCCTTTTCCCCCGCCACGCGCGAGAGGGAGAAGAGCCCGGTGGGCACGATGGGGCACAGGGTAGGCCCACCTTCGCGGCGGAGCTCCTCGTTGCCGTGGCAGATGTGGCATCCCTTGACCTCTATGGAGAGTTCCCCGTCATTCCCGTGCACGCTCACGCTTTCGCTGAAGCGGAGGTCGTTCCGCAGGTAATCCTCGAAAGCGCGGTTGAAATCCTCGCCCCGCAAGACGCCCCCCGCGCGTGCCTTGAAATCTCCCGCCCACACAGAACCGATGCGGGACTTCACCTTCTCCAGCTCACCGGAGACGGATTTCACTACAGCGCGATGGTATTTCTTGAAAAATTCCCTGTCCAACTGTGCCATATCCTTCCTGCCTCCTTCCCGTTCCTTTCGCTTACCATGCCGGTCACGTGCCGCTGCCGGCCACGTGCCGCTGCCGGTCCCGGCAGTTCGTTCCCAGCCCTCGTCACCTTTCCGCCCTCCGCGCCGGCCATATCTTCTCGGGTCTTTCTGCGGTGGCCCTTTCGCCCGCCTTACACCATCCTCACCGCTCCGAGGTCGCAGGCGTGGGAGCAGTTGCCGCACAGGCGGCACTTCTCGAAGTCGATGCCTACGCGACAGGTATCTCCGGAACCCCGCTCCGCCTTTATGACCTGGAAGGCCCCATGGGGACAGAGGCGAGCCGCCTTGCACTCCTCGCATCTCTCCGCTATGTCGCATCTTTCCCTGTCTATCCAGGGCATCTTCGTGCGCATGCACCTCACCTCCATACCCTTAGGGGTATATTAACGGGAGATGTCTCGCGCCCGCGATGATCCAGGTCATACCGCGCCTCTCGCGCGCCTTTCCCGTGGGCCCATGTGGTAAAAGGGCGCGAGGTTTATTTGCGGTGAAAATGTGGTATGCTTATATACAGTTGAAAATCGAATGTTTGCTGAGGAAACCAGCTCCCGAGGATAAGCGAGATTGCGGGGATCTCCGCGGCATAGGCAGTATCAGGCTTTTCTCGGGAGCTGCTCCATTTTACCATCGCATGGCGGTCCGTCAAGGAGATTTTTTAAACCACCGCCGGGCGGTAGGTCAAGGATATTTCTCAACTTTCCCCTGGCTTCCTCCCTTGGCTTCTTGCACCGCCTTCTTGCAACTGCTTCTTTCACGACCCAACCCTCAGATCCTTTTCGCACTCTCTCTTTCCGCACTCTCTCCGCTAGGTGAAGGCCTGGCGCAGCACCCCCACCAGGTCCTCGAGAACGGTGTCCCTGGGATTGGAGGAGCGCAGGCGCGTGTTCAGGAAGGCCTCGGCGGAGAGCGCTTCCACGCTTGACGGCGGCACTCCCGTTTCGGAGAGGCTCTTCGGCAGGGGGAGCAGGGAGAGCAGGCCCTCCACCGCCTCCACCGCCTTTTCCGCGGCTCGCGGGGCGGAAAGGCCGCCCACGTCCATGCCCATCGCCATGGCCAGCTCCCGGTAGAGCTCCGGACAGCTCTCCAGGTTGAAGCGCATGACGTGGGGAAGGAGCAGCGCGTTCGCCTTGCCGTGGGGGATTCCGAAATGGGAGCCCAGGGCGTGAGCCAGGGCATGGGACAACCCCAGGCCCGAGGTGGTGAAGGCCATGCCGGCGAGGAAAGCGGCCAGGGACATGCCGTGCCTGGCCTCGCGGTCGCTCCCGTCCTGGCAGGCCCGCTCCAGGTGGGCGAAGATGAGCCGCACCGCCTGCAGGGAGAGCGCCCGCGTCGCTTCCCAAGACCTCCTGGCGACGTATGATTCCACCGCATGGGTGAGCGCGTCCATGCCGGTGGCCGCCGTCAGCTCCGGGGTCATGGAGTAGGTGAGCTCGGGATCGATCACCGCCAGCAAGGGGTAGAGGTACTGGCTTACCAGGGACATCTTCTGGCGTCGCTTCCCACCCGTGATCACCGCAACCCAGGTGACCTCGCTTCCCGTGCCCGCGGTGGTGGGGATGCAGATGAGCGGCTTGCCGCGCCGCGGTATGCGTCCCGTGCCCTCCCAGGAGCTGACGTCGCCCTCGTTGTTGAGCCTGGCGGCTATGACCTTCGCCGCGTCCATGGGGCTGCCGCCCCCCAAGCCGATGACGAAGTCGCACCCGTTTTCGCGGGCCACGGCCACTCCCCGCTCCACCGTTTCCACCCCGGGATCGCTTTCCACCTCCGGGAAGAAGGTCACCGCGATACCTTCCGCGCCGAGCATGTCCTGCAAGATCTGTACCGCGGGAAGTTGCGAGGTGGGACCGCCCCCCGTCACCAGCAGGGCGTGCTTCCCGAAGCTCTTCACGAAGTGGCGTATCTCCGGCAGGGAGCCCTCCCCGAAGACCACCTGCACCGGAAAGCGGAAGGTCAGGACCATGCCTCCATCACCTCCTGCCGATGTGGGAATTTATCGACTTGCGCAGGGCATAAGTTTAGGCGGCTCGCTGCGGCCCGCGAGGGTGCTCGGGGGGACGCCAACCGGGGCTGCGCGGGGAGAGGGCACGGGGCTCCCGGCGTCGCGCCCGTGCACCCCGCCGGGGGTGGCGCGGGAGACCGCGGCCGCCGGGGCGCCGTGGGGAAGGTTCACGCCGCGCGCCCCTCGAATATTTTATGCGAAGCCCCGGTCACCGGCTTTCCCCGTGTTCCGCGGACGGAAGGGATGCCGTCTACGTGGAGCAGGGGCAGGTTGAAGCGAGGAGACGCCTACGTTCCGCCGCGGATCAGGAAAGGAGCAGGCGCGATGAAGGAAAGGGAAGGCGGGTCAGCCCTCCACGCCTCCCTTCTCCTCGATGGAGAGGAACGCATACTGGAGGGGAACCGCGACGCCGAGGTCTTCCTGGAGAAACCCCTCGAGCAGGTGCGCAAGGTCCCGCTGCAGCAGGCTAATCCATCCCTCCACGCGGCGTTGAAGGAGCTGCTGGCCAAGACACGGCGGGGACGCGGGGTGGAGGATTACGCGCTGGCCTACAAGGTGGGAAAACGCCTCATGCGCCTTAACATCTCCATAGCGCCCTACCCCCTCGAGGCCCTGGGCGCGACGGGAAGCCTGGTCACCATCACCACCCCGGGCCCGAGATACGTTCCGGAGAAGCGCGAGCCCGTCGCGGCGGAGGGAGCGCCGCCGCCCGTAAAGGCGGTGAAGGGCGACATCCGGGAGTTCCTGGACGGCCTGCCCGAGCCGGCTTTCCTTCTCGACCGGGAGTCCGTATGCGTCTACGTCAACCAGGCCATGTGCGATGCGGTGGGCCACGGGGAGGAGGATCTCCTGGGGCGCCCGCTCTCGTTCTTCCTTGCCAGGGAGAAGGCGAAGAAGGCGCTGGATTACCTGCCGGAGGCGGTGCACGCGGCTCCCTGGAGGGGAGAGCTCGAGTTCAGCCGCGAGGACGGCTCCACCTCCTTCGTCGCCGTGACGGTGAGTTTCCTGGGCGAGGGGGAGGAAGCCCTGCTGCTGGGGCTGGGGAGGGAATGCACCGCCGAGGCCAGGATAAACAGGGAGCGCGATGGCGAGCTGAAGCGGGTCTGGAGCCTCCTCGAGGATGCCGAGGCGGCGCTGGTATGCTTCACGCCCGACCTCCGCGTCACCCTGATCAGCCACTCCGCGGAGGAGTTGCTCCGCACCACGAGGGACAGGGCCATAGGCACCCCGCTGCCCGACCTTTTCCCCGCCGCGGCCAGGGAAGAGGTGGCCGCCCTGCTGCAGCGCGTGGTCGCGGGCGAGAGGGTGGAAGGCGTCGAGTTGAGAATAGGGGAGAGGAAGGAGGTCAGGGTCCTCTCCCTGCAGGGAAAGCCCGCCCGCGAGGCGCGGGGAAGGAAGCGGGAGTTCATGCTCCTCGTCAGGGAGGTGACCGGGGAGGACTCCGCGGTCACGGCCATGGAGGGACTCCTCGAGGAATCGCGCCGCAGGGAGAGGATTCTCGGGGCGGCGGTGCGCAGCACGGGGGTGGACGATTTCCTGGAGGGCTGCCTCGCGCTCCTGGAGGAGGAGCTCGCCTGCACCTCCTCCGCCGCCTTCCTGGTAGAGGAGGGGAGCGCGTCCCTGCGGGCCTGGCGCAACCTCTCCGGGGAGGAGCGGGGGGTCCTGCGGGCGCTGGGGTTGCGCCCGGGCTACGCGCGTGTATGCCAGGGGCTGCGCGTGCTTACCGTCACCGTACGGGGAGGAGTGCCCCGCGAGGGATGGGACGAGGTCATATCCTGCGTGGAGAAACCGGACGCGCTCGTCCCCGTCCTGCGGGAGAGGAGGTGGCGTTCCCTCACGGTGATCCCGCTGCGCGGGGGGGAAGGGGTCGCGGGATTCTTCGTCCTGGCGGACTGCGATGCGGAGAAGACGGCGGGGGTCGGCGAGCATTCCCTTGCCTCCATGGGGGAGACGGCGGCAGGCGTCCTTGCTTCCCTCCAGGAAAGAATTTCCAGGGAAGAGGAGGAGAAGGAGGCGGGTGGCGGCGGCGCACCGGGGACCGGGACGGCGGCACCCCAAGATCCCCGGGAGGATGTTGCCGAGCCCGCGGGCACCGGAGCCGCGGGCGCCCTCGCGGAGGCGCGGGATCTCGAGGCCGCACGCGAGGAGCACGACTACTTCGAGATAGCGCGCCGCCTGAAGGGTCACGAGGAAGCGGTGGACGCCCTGCCGCTGTGGTCGCAGGAAGCGCCCGACAGGGCGGTCCCCTCGGCCCGCGGCATCGACCTCGGCGCACTGCTCGTGGACCTCAAGGAATATTATTCCAGGAGAAGACCGGGAAGCAACATCTTCCTCGAGCTGGACGAGGACATCCCCCTCGTCCATACCGATAAGAAGATGCTGAGGGAGGCCCTCATGTGCCTGCTGGACAACGCCCTGAAGTTCTCCCCGCGGGGTTCCCCGGTGATCCTGGGGGCGGAGCGCTGGGGCGACGAGGTCCTCCTGCGCGTGGAGGATCAGGGCCCGGGCATCCCGCCGGAGGTGGTGAGGCAGGTCATGCAGGAGGGCGGGGGCGGAGAGGGTCGCGGGAGGCGGGCCAAGAGCCTCGTGGTATGCAGGGATTTCGTCAAGGCCATGGGCGGCGAGCTCACCCTGAAGGGAAAGGGGGGCGAGGGGACCACCGCCTACATAAGGTTGCGCCTCCTGCCTTTCTTGCGCGATGTGAGATGAAAGATGCGCCTGAATACCCACGGGTTAAGGTCCTGGGCATAAGCGGAAGCCCCGTGAAGGGCGGGAACGTGGAGGAATTGTTGCGCGCCTCCCTGCGCGCGCAGGAAGACGTTCCCGGCGTGGAGTGGGAGCTGCTCAGCCTGGCGGAGCTGCGCGTGGAGGACTGCGCGCACTGCAACTGGTGCCTGCGCAAGCAGGGCGGCGGGCGCAGGTGCTCCCGCGACGACGACCTGGCCGCCGTCTACCCCAGGGTGGAGGAGTGTGACGCCCTCATCCTGGCCACCCCGGTCTATTTCGGCCGCCTCTCCGGGTACCTGGCCGCCTTCATAGACCGCATGCGCGTTTACGTGCACGGCAACGAGACCGCGGGGATGCTGCGCAACAAGGTCGGCGGATCCCTGGCCGTGGCCTGGTTCCGCATGGCCGGCCTGGAGATGGCCCTGCTCTCCGTCAACCAGTTCTTCTACGCCGTGAACATGGTCATCGCCGCCCCCGACCTCGGTCTGCAGGGCGGCTCGGCCTTCTCCAGCCTGGAAGGGAGCGGGAAGAGGGAGGGTGGGGACAGGCTGCTGGTCCTGCATGACGAGCTGGGGATGGCCAGCGCAGCCTCCACCGTCTCCCGGGCGGTGGAGCTGGCGCGGCTGCTCAAGGCGGGCAGGGAGGCGCTGGGCGCTTCCCGCTGACGACTGGCCCGCTCAGCAGGCCGGCATGATCTCGAGCTGCAGGTGGCCGTCGCGCTCCACGACGCCGCCCGTCGCGAAATCCACGGGATGGGCGAAGAGGGGGCCGGAAAAGACGAAGGTGTGGAACTCGCCCCCCTCGCCGGATGGATCGACGCCCGCGGCCTCCAGATCGCGCAGGGCGGAGAGGTCCAGCACCCTCCCCAGCCAGTCCCTGGAAAGATATTCCATGCGAACGGAAATGATGACGGCCCGGTAGCCGAGGTTCACGAACTCCGTCACCAGCCCGCGGCGCTCCTGCCCCCAGAGGGGCAGTAGCGGCTCGATGCCCAGTTCCCCGCACACCCTCTCCACCCAGACGCGGTGCTCGGCGAGGTCGATGTCGCCGAAGACCCCGGCGGACACGCCATGCCCGCGCATGCGCCCCACCTCCTCCTTGAACGCCGCCTCGTATCCTTCCCAGGTGGCGCTGCCGAAGCGGATGGGAAGCTCCAGGGCCTCCGCCTGTGCGGCGAGGGCCTCCCGCGAGACCCCGTGGGAGCGGGAAAAAGCGCCTCCCTCGTGGAGCATGCAGAAGAGGGCGAGGACCGGTCGCCCGGCCGCGACCGCACGGTGCAGTGCCAGGCAGGAGTCCTTGCCGCCGCTCCAGGAAACGAAGGCGGGCCCGTTACCCGTGTCTGACTCCATGTGCCTCACCGGTTGCCCTCGCTTTTCTGTCCATGGATACCTCCAACGGATACCTCCGGTTCCTTCCCGGAGCCTCCGCCGGCACCCTGGCCGGCGCCTCAAGGCCCTCGCGTGGCCGCGAGCGTCGCGCGACCGCTCACGCGGTAGACCATGACCGATTATACCGGATGCCCAAGGGCAGGTTGAGAGGGGGGAGAGGGAGGGTGTATGGATCATACATCCCGAAATAACCGAAGATGAAGTGGGACAAGGTTGAAAAAAGGGGGGAGAGGGAGGGTGCATGGACAATCCGCATGCCTTCATGTTGCTTGACCCGGGAACGAGGCCGGGGTAAAATATAGTTAAGACTGACCGGTTGGTCTAAAGTTGGTAGCCGGGAAAACGGAAACGGTGGAAGCAGGGAAAGGGAGCTCATGGAGGCCAGCAGGGGGACGCCGGCACGAAGGAAACCGCGGCCGGAGACGAGCGACGGCAGGCTGCCCGGGGCCAAATCGCTGGGCCTGCGCAGGAACCCCGCCAAGGACGAGCGGGAGCGGGCTTTCAAGGAGGCGGCCCTCAGGCTCTTTTCCTCCAGGGGTTACCACAAGACCACCATGTCGGAGGTCGCCCTGGAAGCTGGCTTCGGTAAGGGGACCCTCTACTGGTACTGGAAATCCAAGGAAGAGCTCTACTTCGACCTCGTCGAGGATTCGCACAGGGAGTTCGTCGCCCTGGTGAGGCGCGCGGCGGACATGGAAGGCGATGCCCTCGAGAAGCTTGGGTGGCTGGGGAGGGAGATGGTAGAGCTGCATTACCGCAACCGCGAGTACACCAAGCTCTCCTGGAAGATGCGGGCGGAGGAACTGGAGACCTTCTCGCCCGAGTACGTGGAAAGGCTGCGCCGCAACAACGAGGAGACCAAGCGGGAGTTGCAGCGCATCGTCAGCCAGGGAATCGATGAAGGTTTACTGCCTGCCGGAGACCCCTACTACCTGACCTGCATGCTGCTGGGGCTGGTGGAGGGGATGGAGATACAGTGGCTGGAGGACCCCGAGGCCTTCGACCTGCGCAAGGCCATGGAGATGGTCCTCTCGCTGGTCTCCGCCGTGCGGCCTTACCTCGGAAGCGTTTCCCTTTCCGGGCAGGGTCCTGGCTCCGGCGGAAAAGCGCACATGGACGAGTGACGGTGGGCAGGGAAGAGTGACGGGAGGTGGCGATATGGCAAGGCTTTTGATCCTTGGAGGTTGCGGAGCGGTGGGGAGCACCGCGGCGAAGTACCTTGCGGCGGGCGATTACTTCGACGAGATCGTCATCGCGGACCGCGAGGAAGAGGCGGCGCGGAAGCTGGCGGCGGAGCTGGGCGGCAGGGTGTCGGCGCGGGGCGTGAACGCGGACGATGCCGCCGACCTCAAGGAGCTCATGGCCGGCTGCGACCTCGTGCTCAACTGCATCGGTCCCTTCTACCGTTACGGTCCGCCCATACTGCGGGCCGCCATCGAGGCGGGCGTTGACTACGTGGATATCTGCGACGACATGGACGCCACCGAGGAGATGCTCGCCATGGACGAGGAGGCGAAGAAGGCCGGCATCTCCGCCCTCATAGGCATGGGGAGCTCCCCCGGCATGGCCAACCTGCTGGTGAAGTTCACGGCGCAGACCCTGCTGGACCAGGTGGATTCCGTGGACATCTACCACGCCCACGGCGGGGAGCCGGTGGAGGGCCCCGCGGTCATCAAGCATCGCTTCCATTCCATGGAAATAGATATCCCCATGTTCCTGGACGGTGAGTACAGGACGGTGCGCCTCTTCGAGGAGAGCGGCAGGGCCCTGGAGGAGGAGACCGACTTCCGCGACGTGGGCACCTACCCCGTCTACGCCTACCCCCACCCGGAGACCATAACCCTCCCCAAGTACATCAAGGGCGTGAAGAGGGTCACCAACCTGGGGCTGGTCATCCCCGTCTCGTACGCCAACCTAATCAAGGACATGGTCAGGCTGGGACTGACCTCCGACGAGCCCATCGAGGTGCAGGGGCAGAAGGTCGTGCCCCGCGAGTTCGCCGTGGCCTTCGTCATCTCCCGGCGCGACGGGCTGCTCAGGGAGGCGGGGATAGATTCCCCGCGGGGTTGCCTGAAGATCGTGGTGAAGGGCGTGAAGGACGGCGAACCGCATACCTATATCTTCCAGATGTCCTCGAGCGGCATGGGCATGGGCGAGGGGACGGGCATCCCCGCCGCGCTGGGGGCCATCGTCATGGGACAGGGAAAGATAACCCTGAAGGGCGTCTTCCCGCCCGAGGCCGGGGTGGAGCCCATGGACATGATCAAGCTGGCCGGTGAGGTCATCAAGTCCTCCGGCAAGGGGGAGCGGGCCCCCATCTTCATCGAGCACGTGGACAAGGACGGCAACGTGGAGGCCATGGACTTCAAGTTATAGGGATCACTTGACATGGAAAATAATGCCATGTAAGGGGAGGGAGGTGCACCTTGGGCGAGAAGTTCATCGTGAGCCACGACGTGGGCACGGGCGGGAGCAAGGCGGTACTCTGCGACCTGGAAGGGAGCATCATCGCCTCCAGCTTCGAGCCCTACCCCACCTCCTACCCGCGGGCCAACTGGGCGGAACAGGACCCGCGAGACTGGTGGAAGGCGGTCACCACGAGCACGCAACGCCTGCTCAAAGAAACCAGGATAAACCCGCGCCAGGTCATAGGCACGGGTTTCGCCACCCAGATGCTTGGGGTGCTGCCGGTGGACGCCTCCGGTGATCCCCTGCGCCCGGCCATCATCTGGATCGACAGCCGCGCCGACGAGCAGGCGGCGAGGATGGTGAGGAGGTTGGGAGGACCCCGCGTGCTCATGGCGCTGGCAGGTGCGGTCCCCTCGGGCAAGGACGTCGTGTGCAAGATCCTGTGGCTCAAGGAGAAGGAGCCGGACGTCTACGCCGCCACCCACAAGATACTAGACGTCACCGGCTACCTGGTCTACCGGGCGACTGGGAACATGACCATCGACCACACCGCCGCAGGCGCCACCGGCCTGCTCAAGAACAAGACGCGGGAGTGGGACACGCTTCTCGCCAGGCTGCTGGGTATCTCCCTCGAGAAGCTCCCCGAGGTGAAGAGCTCCGTGGAGGTGGTCGGCCTGCTCACGCGCGATGCCGCAGCGGAGATGGGGCTGGAGGCGGGGACTCCCGTGATCGGCGGCATGGGGGACATCCCCGCGGCGGCCACCGGTTCCGGCGCCCTGGAGAACGGGGACGCACACATCTACCTGGGCACTTCGGGATGGCTGGTGCTCTCGGTGGCCAAGCCCAAGAACCTGGGCAGGAACGGCATCGCCTCCATAGCCTCGGCGGACCCCGGGATGTTCCTCATGATCGGGGAGACGGAGACGGCGGGGGCCTGCCTGAAATGGTTCGCGGACAACTTCGCCACCGCGGAGGAGCGGGAGAGGGCGGCGCGGAGCGAGGACGAGATGGCCATCTTCGCCGTCCTGGACGAGGTGGTGGAGGGGGTGGAGCCGGGCGCGAGGCGGCTGCTCTTCACCCCCTGGCTCTTCGGGGAGCGCGCCCCCATCACCGACACCACCCTGCGCGCCGCCTTCGTCAACCTCTCCCTGGGTCACGAGAGGGAACACATGCTGCGCGCCATCTACGAGGGGGTGGCCTACAACTTCCGCTGGCTGGTGGACGCCGTCGCCGGGGCTGGGTTCCCCTGCCGCACCCTGCGCGCCATCGGCGGGGGGGCGCGCAGCGACGTCTGGATGCAGATCATGGCCGACGTGACGCGGCGCCCTGTGGAGGCGGTGGCGGATCCCCAGGAGGCGGGGGCCATGGGGTGCGCCCTGGCGGTGGCGGTGGCCCTGCGCGAATACGGGAGCTACCGGGATTTGAAGAAGGTGATCAGGGTGCGCCGCGCCTTCGAGCCCGACCCGCAATGCTGCACCGAGTACGACGAGCTCTACGGCGTTTTCCGCGCCCTGTACGGAAACCTGACCGGGATATGCCGGCGCCTGAACGAGACGGGGCAGGCCTGCGAGGCGCCGGCCGGTGAGGCGAGGCCATGAGGACAAGGCCGTGGGAATGAGGTCATGAAAAACAGAACCCTGATCCTAACGGGTACGACGAGAGAAGAGGAGTGATGAGC
Organism: Actinomycetota bacterium; assembly: GCA_014360655.1. NCBI lineage: Bacteria > Bacillati > Actinomycetota > Actinomycetota bacterium. Next base: position 68,328 of record JACIXC010000009.1, read on the forward strand.
ATGCTTTACTACGAGGCCCAGCCCAAGGCCCTCCCCGAGGGCATCGACTACGATGACTTCATCGTGGCCACCTACTACGCCGCCCTTCCCCGCGACATGATCATGTATTACCTGGCGCCCTTCCTGGCCATAGAGCAGTCCACGGGTACCTGGACGCCGGTCCCCGGGGAGACACCCGAGGTGAGGGCAAAGCACGTGGCCAAGGTCATCGGCATCCACGAGGTCCCCTTCTACGAGTTCGAGGTGCCGCGGGGGGTGGAGGAGCGCACCTACGTGGTGCAGGTCGCCTTCCCCTTCCGCAACATCGAGCACCAGATCCCCATGCTGCTCACCGCAGTAGTGGGGAACATCTCCATGGGAGGGAAGATCAAGCTCATCGACCTATACCTGCCGAAGAAGTATACGGAGGGGTTCCAGGGACCGAGGTTCGGCATCGACGGCATCTACGAGGCACTGGGGCTCGAGGAGCGGCGGCCCCTGCTCAACAACATGATCAAGCCCTGCACCGGGTATTCCTGCGAGGTGGGGGAGAAGCTCTTCTACGAGGCGGCGCTGGGCGGTTGCGACGTCATCAAGGACGACGAGCTCATCGCGGACATGGCCTTCAACCGCGTGGAGGACCGCGTGAAGGCCTACATGGCCATGGAGAAGCGCGTCTACGAGGAGACGGGCGAGCACACCCTGTACACGGTGAACGTCTCGGACAACATCCCCAGGATGTTCGAGGTGGCCAGGCGCGCCGTGGACGCCGGCGCCAACGCCATCATGGTCAACTACCTGGCGGTGGGGCTTCCCGCGCTGCAGGCCCTGGCCGAGGATCCGGACATAAACGTGCCCATCCTGGCGCACATGGATTGCGCCGGCGCTCTCTACGAGTCGCCCATCTCGGGCATCGCCTCCCACCTGGTGCTGGCCAAGCTGCCGCGCCTGGCGGGCGCGGACGCCATCGTCTTCCCTGCCCCCTACGGGAAGGCGCCCTACCTCAAGGACCGCTTCGTGTATACCGCGGACGTCATGCATTACCCCATGCACGACATCAAGCCAACCATGCCCATGCCCTCCGGGGGGATCACCCCGGAGATGGTGCCCACCTGCGTTGCCGATATCGGCAGGGAGATCATGATCGGGTCCGGGGGCGGCATACACGCACATCCCATGGGCCCGGCCGCGGGCGCACGCGCCTTCCGGCAGGCCATAGACGCCACCATGCGGGGTATACCCCTGCACGAGTACGCGCGGGAGCACCAGGAGCTGGCCGTGGCCCTGGGGCTGTGGGAAGGCTTCTTCCAGGAGACCACGGCCGATAGCGGCATCGAGGCCAAGGCCCACAAGCTGGGGGAGAATTAGGAGGAGCGGGAAAGCCCGCTTCCCGTAGAAGATCCCTCGCTCCGGGGTCGGCGGTTCGCGGACCGTCGCGGGAATCCGCGTGAATCGGTAATACACGGTATCAGGTCCTCCCGCTCGAGGACGGCGTGCGGCTGCCCTTCGTGGCGCGCCGAGAGGCGTTGCACCCGGCCTGGATTCTTGGAAGCCGCCAGTCCCGGCCGGCGCTCCGGGGGTTGGAGGGGAGCGGCGGACCACCCCATCCTCCGCCGGCAAGGCGGGCAGGTTATCAAGAATGGAAAGCGGCAACGGGGAGCGGCGGCGGGAGGTGGCCTCCCACGGGGTAAGATCCGTGGCCCACGACATGTCTCTATTGTCTCGGTGGGAAGCCTGTGCTAACATGATGCTACTTTTCCCACGGCCCGTAGTGGCGCGAGGGGCTTCACGGAAAGCGGGCTGTATTATCCGTCAGGAATCGGTCAAGACTACCGGCTGAACAACCCGGCTGAAAACCCGTGATAACGGTGATGGATCCGGCGACGGCCGGTACCGAGGGCGTTTCGAGGTCTTCGCTGCCGACGCCGGGCACCGGGCTTCATCCGTGAAAGGCGGGCAAGACCGGTCGCGGGCAGCCGGTTTCACGGCCGGGAAGGGGGATGGCGATGCGAAAAATCCCGAGGACCATGGCGACGCAGCACCCCGATAACGCGGCAAGCGCCTTCTGGCTGGGGAACAGCTTCATCGACAGCCGCGACGAGGTGAGGGAATGCGTGGTAGCCTTCGGCGAGCTGGGGTGCGACGAGTTCATGTGGGACTGGGAGGGCAAGTACGTCGACGAGGCGGTCATCGAGCGCGTTTTCGAGGAGAACTACTCCTTCTTCAAGAGAAAGGCCCTGGGGAGGGACATCTTTCTCACCTACCGCCTGCCCAACATATGGGTGGAGAAGGGGAGCTACCGCATCCTGCGCGCCTATGCCAACATCCTCACCGCCTGCGACATCGCCAGGGACGTGGGGTTGCATTCGCCCCCCGTCTTCGAGGTCATCCTCCCCATGACCACCTCGGCGGAGCAGCTCGTGTACCTGCAGACCAGCTTCGCGGAGATGGCGCGCCTGGTCAGGGAGGATCCGGAGAAGAGGATAGGGAGCGGGAACCCGGCGCTTATCGAAGTGATACCGCTGGTGGAGGACATCCCCGACATGCTGGGGATCGCGGACCTCATCCGCAGTTACGTGGCCCTTTACAGGAAGAGGGGCCTGGAAAAGATCAGGAAGCTCTCTTACCTGAGGCCCTTCATCGCCCGTTCGGACCCCGCCCTTAACTACGGGATGGTCTGCGCGGTCCTCGGCGTGAAGGTCGCCCTGGCGGGGGCTTACCGGGCGGCCAGCGAAAGCGGCATACGTGTTTTCCCCATCATAGGGTGCGGGAGCGTGCCCTTCCGCGGGAACCTGACGCCCGCCAGTGTCGGCCGCTTTCTCAAGGAATACTCCGGCATCAGCACGGCTACCGTCCAGTCGTCGTTCCGATACGATCATCCCGTGGAGGAGGCGGCCAGGGGCATCAGGACCCTCAAGAGGGAACTGGGGAAGCCGGTCGCCGCGGTGGAGATGGGCGGCGAGGAACGCCGGGAAGTGGAGAGGCTGCTCGGCATCTTCAAGAAATATTACCGGGAGACCATCATGGGGGTGGCGCCGCTCATCAACGAGGCCTCGCGGCACGTGCCGCGGCGCAGGGAGAGGAGGCTGCACACGGGGCTTTTCGGCTATTCCAGGAAGATGACCAGGGGGGTGCAGCTGCCGCGCGCCATCACCTTCACCGCTTCCCTCTATTCCCTGGGCATACCGCCGGAGATCGTTGGAACGGGCAGGGCACTGCGCGAGGTGTACGACAAGGGGCTGAGCGAGGCGCTGAACCGCCATTACCGCAACCTGAAGCGGGACCTGCAGGACGCCTGCGCTTATGTGAACCGCGACAATATAACGCGCCTGCGGGACAGGTTACCCGTGCTGGCCGGGCTGGAGGAGGACCTGAAGTGGCTTGAAGGCGTGCTGGGCATCCCCACAGAGCCCACGGAAACCCCTCACCTCATCCACAAGAACATCACCTCGAACATACTTCTCCTGCTGGAGGAGGGCAGGGACGTTTCGGAGATGGTGGAGGAAGCCGCCGTGCTCCGTCGCTTCCTCGGCTGAGCCGCCGGACATACGCGGAGACCTTGCCCATGAGGGGTGTGGGGAGGCCGGGCCGCCGGGTAACGGTCTCGCTCGCAGGCTCGCTGCGACCGACCCTGTAGTTCCCCGGGCTGGGTGGTTGGAAATCCGGAGGCCGCTTGCGATGTCCCTCGCCCGACCCCCGGACCCGGCCTGGCCATTTGCTGCGGTTTAAAGGTGTTCGATTTGTTTATCTGGAATAATATGTATAAAATGGATTGAGGATATGTGCATGGCCGTGGCTCGCGCTCTCGTCGCCGTACGGGTGCGGCGAAGGGGGTCGATGCGTCGAACCGAGGTACGGACTTGGAGTTAAAGGTCGGTTGCTGCGGTTTTCCACAGGCACGCCAGATCTATTACCGGACCCTCCCGCTGGTAGAGATCCAGAAGACGTTTTACCAGCTGCCAAGGGTTAAGACCTCGCTTAAATGGCGCCAGGAAGCGCCCCCTCACTTCGAGTTCACCATCAAGGCCTGGCAGCTTATAACCCACCGTCCCTCCAGCCCCACCTACCGGCGCCTTACCCACCCCATACCGGAGGAGCTCAAGGAGGCGTACGGCTCCTTCAGGCCCACGCCCGAGAACTACGCCGCCTGGAGGGAGACCATGGAGGTCGCCCACGCCCTGGAGGCCGAGATAGTGGTCTTCCAGACGCCGCCGACCTTCGGCCCGGGGCCGAAGAACGTGGCGCAGATGCGCGAGTTCATGTCCACCATAGAGAGGGACGGCCTCCGGCTGGCATGGGAGCCGCGGGGCTCCTGGAGCTCCGAGGAGGTGGGCAGGATATGCCGCGAACTGGACCTCATACACGTGGTCGACCCTTTCCAGGGGAGGGAGAAATGGGGTTCCGTCATCTACTGGCGCCTGCACGGGATAGGGGGCTACAAGCACCGCTATACCGACCAGGAGCTGGGGAAGATCGTGACCATGCTCAAGAAGAGCAAGAAGAAGAAGGCATACGTCCTTTTCAACAACATCTTCATGTGGGAGGACGCTCAGCGCTTCCTGGAGATCTGGGGTAAGAGGGCCTGATCCTGAAGTGGTCCGTGGGGGCCGGTTACCCCCTTCTTCCTCGCCGCGGGGATGCCCATCCCCGCCGGGCGAATGCGGGCAGGAGGGTTTCCTTCACTCGCGCCCGCCCCGGTGCGAGCCGCCCCCGCCCGTCTCGAGGACTCTCGATATCTCCAGCAAGAAGGCCCTTGCATCATTCAGGCACGCCGACGTCGTCAGGGGATCCGCCTCCATCTCCCCCGATACGGCCACCCTGTAGTAGAGGTCGCGCACGATGACGAGGGCGCGCCGGTTCCCTGGGCTCAGGCCCATGGAGAGAGCCGCCTCCCGGAAACGCTCCACCACGTCATCCCATCCCGCGATCTCCTCGTGCCTCCCGCTCAAGGCCGCCCTCGCCGCGTAGAGCATGGCCAGGAACGAGTTGGTGATGGCTTCCTCGTGGAGTCCCCCCAGCATCATCTCCTCCGCCGCGCCCAGGGCCATCCCGGCCTGCTCCAGCCAGGCATCCCTCTGCGCTTCCTGGTCCCACGGGTCTTCCGTCACTTCCCGTCCGTCCTCCCGATACTCTTCCTTCCGGGGCCTTTCCTTCCGGCGCCCCTCCTTCCGACACCTCTCGATATATCGCGTGCCGGGCTACGGCCCGATACACGACGCGGCCCGTCACGACGCTTGACCCACGTCCCATCCCCCACATCCCCTATTCTCTCACCTGGAGACGTCGCTGTCCCGGCAGTCCCGCACCGGGCCCGGGTCCCCGGACCAAACCGGCATTCCCGGACAAGGCGGGAGCTGGCGCGATCGCAACCGGATTGGCCATCGCTCACGCGCCCTTCTTGCCGGGACGGGTACGGGCACATGGATGCCGCGGGAACGCGACTGGCATATAATCTGGTGGGCGACTACGTCGCGGGCGCCGGCCCGACTTAGCGGCCTGCGGACGACGGTTCTGGAGGGTCCGGGAAGCGACGTCCCGGGGCCTGTGCAAGAATGGGTGAATGCGAGGCGGGAGTGTGGACCCGAGGAGGAAGGCGGCGAGCGGTGGAGTTCTTCAAGTATCACAGCCTGGGCAACGACTTCATCCTGCTTAACGCGATGGAGGCGCCGCTCCGCCTGCCCCCCGAGGACATCCGCGACCTGTGCGACCGCCACCGGGGTATCGGCGGGGACGGCATAATCATGATCGAACCCTCTGCGAAGGCGGTCTGCCGCATGGTCAACTACAACCCCGACGCCAGCGAGGCGGACGTGAGCGGCAACGGGCTGCGCTGCCTGGCCAAGCACCTCTATGACACGGGTTTCTTCCCGCACAGCGTCATGGAGGTGGAAACGCCTTCCGGGATCCGCGAGGTGCGGGTGCACGTGGCGGTGGGGAGGGTGGGCACAATAGAGGTGAACATGGGAAAGCCCGACTTTCGCCGCAGCTCCATACCCATGAAAGGAGAGGGCGAGGAGGCGGTGGACATACCCATCCCGGTGGGTGAAACCGTGCTGTCGGCGACCTGCCTCTCCATGGGAACCCCCCACTGCGTCATCTTCGTGAACGATCTCGTAGCCACGCCGGTGAGCGAATTGGGGCCGCGGGTGGAGAACCATCCCCTCTTTCCCCTGAGGGTGAACGCGGAGTTCGCGCAGGTGATCGACGTCTCGGAGATGAGGTTGCGATCCTGGGAGAGGGGCGCCGGCGAAACGCTGGCCAGCGCCGCGGGCGCCTCGGCGGCGGTGGCTGCCGCCCTGCGCACCGGCAGGTGCAAGAGGAAGGTGCATGTGCAGCTCCCCGGCGGCCTCATGGAGGTGGAGGTGAACGACGCGGGCGAGGTGCTCACGCGGGGGACGGCGCGACGCGTCTTCCGGGGTATCCTGGACGAGGACTGGCGGGAAAGGAGTCGCCTCTTCCTCGCATAACCCCCCGAACCCCCCGAACCCCCCGATGGTGCACATGTGATCAACGCCCGCTCCCTAACCGCGCCACCGGCACCATCCCCCTTCCTCGCGCGGGTTCTTCCCACCGTTTCGGTTCACGCCGGACTCAACACCTTTCCACATCCGGGTACGGACTCCTCGATGCCATGTCAGGCATCCCTTGAGACAGACGCGTCTTATGGCAACACGACCTCCGGGCGTAGTAGAAGGGGTAACGTCCCTGGGCGGCGAAAGATGCTCTAGCGACCCGGAAGATATAAAGTGATCCGGGAGGTATGTTGAGGGGGTGTTGAGGTTGAAGGGTTTTATCGATTTCATACGCAAGCAGGGAGTAGTGGGCCTTGCCATCGGCTTCATCGTAGGCGGCGCGGCCAAGGTGGTCGTCGATGCGCTGGTCTCCGACCTGATCAACCCCATCATCGGTGCCCTCGTGGGCAAGGGCAGCCTGGACACCCTGACCTTCAAGATCGGGGATGCCGTGTTCAGTTACGGCCACTTTATAGGCATCGTCATCACCTTCATCATCATACTCGCCGTGGTATACCTGATCTTCAAGGTCCTGCGCCTCGAGAGGCTGGACCTCGAGGAAGAAGAGGACTGAGCAACGGAAGGTAGAGAAGGTCACGAGGCAAGGTCGAGAGGACCCCACCTGACCGGGTCTTGACCGGCTGGTTCGCAACCGACCGCCGCAGGGGCAGGGGAGGCGGAACCTTCTCTACCCCCACCTTATATGGTTTTCGCTGACAGGTTCGCAACTCCCGACCCGGTGCGGATTTTTCCTGCCCGTGAACGTGATCCTGGTCTTGCCCCTTCTCATCCGGACAGGGGCCGACCCCGCATCATCCTCACTTCATCTCCGGGCGGGGCGGTGCGGCTTTCAGTTCCTTTACGGGAGTCGGTGTGTCATCATCCCTATCCTTGGGGCGGAAATGCCGCTCCTTGAGGTCCTTGAGGAACTGCTTGTTGCGCGCCTGCCAGCGGCTGATGGTGTGATGGGCGTAAGCGTAGATGGCGAAATCCCACCAGCGGAAGAGAAGGCCGAGCTTCCAGCACTGCCAGAGGGAATAGAAACGACGCATGGACCGTATGGACCCCTCCTTCTGCAACTGGTAAGGGGTCATGTTGCGCGGCTTGAAGACCACGTGGTGGCCGCTGTATTTCGACCAGTCCTCCACCAGTATCCGCCCCTGGCGCCACAGCTCGTCGAAGGTCTCCGTTCCCGGCAGGGGGGTTAGGACCAGGAACTGCACCGTGTCTATCTTGAGCTTGCGCGCGAAGCGGACGGTCTCGCGGATGGTGCTCACGTCGTCCTCGTCGGAACCGAGGACGAACATGCCGTGCACCCTGATCTTGTAGGAATGCAGGACATCCACCGCCTCCGCAATCTCCTGCACCGTCTGCTCCTTGCGGTAAAGCTCCAGCGTGCGCGGATTTATGGACTCCAGGCCCAGGTAGAGGAAGAGGCAGCCGCTGTCGCGCATGAGCTCGAGCAGCTCCCGGTCGCGTATCACGTGTACGGTAGCCTGGGCCGTCCATCTCACCTTGATGCCGCGCTCGAGCATCCCCCGCAGGAGCTCCTTGGTGCGCCGGGTGCTGGCGGTGAAATTATCGTCGTAGAAGAATATGCTGGCGCGGGGGTTGCGCCGGTGCAGCATCTCGAGCTCGCGCAGCACGTCCTCGGTCTCCCGGAAGCGATAGCGGCGGCCGAACATCTTGGTGACGGAGCAGAACTTGCAGTTGTGCGGGCACCCCCTGCTGGTCATGACGGGAATGATGGGTATCTTCTCGAAGTTGTGTATGAGGGTGAGATCGGGCCAGGGGAGGTCGTCGAGGTTCTCCACCCGGGGGGCGCCGGGATTGTGGACCAGCACGTCCTCCTCACCCTTTTTCCGGTAGGACATGCCGGGGATGTCGCTGAAGTCATCCTCGCCGGCCCGCAGCCTCCTCACCAGTTCCACGAAGGCGTACTCACCCTCGCCTCGGATGACGAAGTCAGCGCCCTTGCGCAGGGCTTCCTCGGGGAGGAAGGTCACGTGAGGCCCCCCCATGACCACCGGGGAGGACGATTCGCGCTTCACGCGCTCCAGGATTGCGTACGCCTCGGGGGCGGTGGTGGTGATGGTGGATATGCCGACCAGGTCGGCCGCCAGCACGTCCTCCCACGGCAGTCCGCCGAGCTCCTGGAAATATATCGTGGGCCTGATGCCGAGCTCGCGCTCGAGCATGGCGCCGAGCAGCGGCAGCCCCAGGCGCGGCAGCTTGAACTTGGAATAGACGTGCACGCCGGGCGACCGCGGCTCGATGAGAACCACCTTCATCTCCGTGCCTTTCTCTCCCGTGTCCGCGGGGGTGGCTCCGCGGGGACTTCCCCGCACAACGGTTTACGCCGGCTCGACTCGCACCCGCGTAACTCGTACCCACCCGACAACATGCACCCGCTCATCTTAACCCACTCAACAACGTATACCCACTCGGCAAGCGAATTAACCCACTTCACGAGCCGCTTCTTGCCGTGGTCGCGAAGCGCGGCGGCGTCAATATATTAACCCCACCGTCCCTCGCAGGTTACCGTACGGCGTTCCCGCCGCTTCTGCTCTATAATAGGGACATCAGGGTGGAAAGGAAAGGCTTGGCATGGAACGGGGGCGACGTCTTGGCGCAGAAGGTGCTTCTGGTCGACGATAACGCGGTGATCCTCGAGATGCTGCAGCGCAGGTTGCTGCGGGAGGGTTACCAGGTCCTCACCTGCACGGAGAGCATGCGCGCAGTCGAGATGTGCAGGGAGGAAGCCCCCGACATCGTGGTCCTGGACATCCTCATGCCGGGCAAGAACGGTTGGGAGATTATGGAAGAGCTGGCTGCCGACCCCGCGCTCTCCTCCATACCCGTGATCATCTCCACGGTGAAGAACCGTCCCGAGGACGTGGAGCGAGGGAGGGAACTCCACGCCGCGGACTATATCGCCAAGCCCTACGTGTTCAGCGATCTGCTCGAGAAGATAGAGAAGGTGCTGGGGAGGGACGTGGATCAGCGGGAATAGCCGGCGAACCTCTCGTGGCACCACCAGCGCGGGTGGACTTCCGTGCGGCGCTCCCCGTTCGGGGAGGAGACGATGTGCACGGTGATCTCCTCGCCCTCGATCTCCACGATGTTGTAGGATGGCGGCGTATGACCGCGCGTCCTCCAGGTGCAGGCCGTCCCCGAGGTTATCAGGTACATCCTGTCCAGCGGCCAGACGTAAGGGACGTGCTTGTGCCCGCTCAACACGATGTCCACGCCCACGTTCCGCAACACCTGCAGCACGTCGCCCGCGTCCCAGACGATGTTGCGCTCCCTTCCCGTGCCCGGTACGTGCACCAGGTGGTGGTGCAGCACGAAGATCTTGAAGGTCACGTCGCCCGAGAACTTCTCCTCTATGAAGCGGTAGTTGTGGCGCCCCACCTCGCCGTCGTCGAGGTCGGCCTTGTTGGAGTCCACGGCCACCACCTCCACCCTCTCGCTCAGGTGCTTCCCGCAGGCGCCGCTGTGGGTGAAGACGAGGGTGGAGGTGCGGGGCCCGAAGATCTCCTCAAAGTGGAGGTAACCGACATTGCGGCAGTCGTGGTTGCCGGCTATGACGATCTTGCGTGGACACTCCATGGCGTCGATGTATTCCCGCGCTTCCTCGAACTCCTCGCGGTAGCCGTTCGCGGTCAGGTCGCCCGCCACCACCAGCAGGTCGGGGCGCAGGGCGTTGACCGCATCCACGCAGTTCGTGATGAGACGGCTGTCGAAGCGCAGGTCCCCGCAATGCAGGTCGGACAACTGGACGACGAGGAATTTCCTCTCCCCGCTCTCCATGGGCACGTCATTCTCCATCGGCGGTCCCTCCCTTGACCCTGCTCCTCTCGCGTTTCCGCGGTCTTACGCGGGGCGAGGGCTCCTTTTCTTCCCCCCGCCTCACCCTGCCGCCCCGCTCCGGTTGCCGGAAGGAGACCATGCCGTAGGGCTTTTCCCCGCAGAGCTCCCGCGCCACAAGGGCGCCGCTGAGCACCGCCCCCTCCACTCCCCCGCCGAAGCGGCTCCAGGCCCCTACCAGGTAGAGGTTGCACAGGGGAAGCCGGGGTCCGGGGAGGTGGTAGTACCATTGCGAGGCAAGGGGGGCGAAACCGAATGCGGAGCCGTTCTCGTTGCCGGTGAGGCGCGCGAAATGGGAGGGAAGGGTCACGAACTCCCGCACCGCTTTCTTGACGGCGGGCAGCATGAGGGAGACCTCTTCCTTCACCAGGGTCGCCAGCTCGGCCCCCAGCTCGTTCGCCTGCGCCTCGCCCTCGAATGCATGCAGGCAGCGATGGGGCACGTTGACGCGGAGCATGAGCACGCAACCCTCGCGCGACGGGTCCAAGGGCTTTTCCTTGCTGAGGATGATGGAAGCGACCTCCAGGAAGGTGTTCCCGGTGCGGACCCTTCGCGGCTTTGCGGGAAGCAGGATGACGCGCTCGGGGATGCGCAGCTCCTCGTCGAAGACGAGATGCAGGGCGAAGGCGGAGCCCGAAGGCTGCAGCCTCCCCACCTCGCGCAGAAAGTCGTGCCCCAGGCAGGAAGGGGGGATGAGGCCGGACGCCGCGCGGCGGGGGTCCGCATCCAGGACTATGACGTTACAGCGCACCTGCGTCCCGTCGACGAGGCGGAGGCCGATGGGTTCGGCGCCCGTTCCCTCGCCTCTGACCAGGATCTCCTCCGCCCGGCAGGAGGTCATCACCTCGCCGCCCGTTTCGCGCACCAGGGTCGCCATCCTGCCGGTGAGAAGCGAGAGGTGACCCTCGGGGTAATGGATGCCGTCGATGAAAAGGGAGAGGAGGAGGCGCGCCCCCTCGTATGCCGGGAAGGAGGCAGGCTCCCCGCCGAGGATGGAGGAGAGCCTCCCAAGCATGAGCACGAGCTCCTCGTCGTGCAGGTAACGCTCCAGCATCTCCTGGAAGGTGAGGTTCTGCCATGCGGCGGAAACGGGATGGCGCACGAACTGCTCGTGGTAATCGTCCAGATCCGCCGGAAAGGGAGACGAGAGGAAGTCCGCGCGGTCCTTCCACTCGCCCCGGAAGCGGCGGAGGTCGGCGAAGAGGCGCCCCAGGCCCTCCCTGCTGGCCGGGAACTTATTTCCTAATTTTGCCATATCGGCCTCCTGGCCCTGCCCCAGCCTCAGCGCGATCTTTCCGCCCACCAGCCCCCACTCCATGCGGCGCATCTTCACCGTCTCCTCCAGCCCCAGGCGCCGCAGGAGTGCGTTTAGCGCCCCTCCTTCCACCGCGCCCGTCAGCAAGGTGGGGCCGGAGTTGAGGGGGAAGCCCTGCCAGTCATAGGTCCGGGCATAACCGCCGACCTGCGTGGCTTGCTCTACCACCAGCGTTTTCAGGCCCGCCTGGGAGAGGATGGCGGCGCAGGCCAGGCCGCCCATGCCCGCACCCACCACCACCGCGTCGTACTCGTTCCGGGCGAGCGTCCTTCCCGGGGAGAGGAGGGGAGGCTCCCAGCGTGCGGAAAGGGCCCGCTTGGTCAGCAGTGAGGCCTCCATGCGCCGGGGCAGGATGAGCACGATGAGCGGGGTGGCGATGATGCCCAGCGCGAGGAGGGACAGGGAGGAGAGGGCGGCCGCCTCGCGCGAGGTGTCGCCGCGCAGCGCGAGCATGCTCACCAGGCAGGCGGCGAGTCCCGCGACGAAGAGCAGGTCCCAGAAGAGCGTCACGACCCGGAAGGCCCGCCTGAGGGTGGGGCTCTCGCGCATGCTCTCCGGGTAATCCGCCGCGAGGTACTGGAAGGGAAAGGAAATGCCCTCCACGGCGCCGTAGCCCGCCATGATGGCCAGGGTCGCGAACCCCCCGGCGAGCAGGTTGGGGATGCGCGTCTCCAGGTCCTTGCCCATGACCAGCACCGCGGCGCAGGCCACCGCGAAGAAGAGCAGGGAGAATATCTGCAGCAGGGGCCACCTGCCGCCCCGGGGAAGGAGCGGGAACATGGCCAGCACGAGGGCCAGCGCGGCCACCGTCCCCCAGAGCGTGAGCTCCAGGCGGTAGAGGACGGCGAGGGCGAGCCAGGGTAGAAACGCCAGGAGCAAGAGGCAGAGCCCTTTTCTGCGCATGCGGTAAACCTCCCGTGAGCTTCGGTCGTCGTTCCGGGTTCGGGTCACAATAAAATATACAGCAAAACCCAACCCCTCACCTTTGCGCGAGGCGCGCGGCAGCGCGGTACCATGCTCGCGACTTCACCGCAGATCTCGCACCCCCTCACCTTTGCGCGAGGCGCGCGGCAGCGCGGGGAAGAGACACGATGTCGGCGTGCCCCGCCCACCTGTTTCCGAGAGCGGGATAGCCCGCTCCCCCGTTGCCGGGCTTCACGGCCCTTCGCCCAGGTCGGCAAGGATGAGGAGCACCAGGTCGCGCAGGAGGAGGAGGGAGACCAGGAGGGAGAGCAGGATGATGCCTGCACCGCAGAGCAGGAGGGCGAGCCCGGGCAGCCTGGAGAACAAGGTCAGCAGCGCGCAGCAGGTGAAGACGGTGACCAGGAGCGCGGACAGGATGACGGTGCAGCGGCGGAAGCGCGCCAGCAGCTCCATGGCGCCCTCGCGCAGCGTTTCCTCGTCGCTTTCCCGCCCCTCCTCCACCCCCTCCCCGGCCAGCGCCCGGGAGAGGGCGGAACGCAGGGAACGCGCCCCCATACGGAGCGAGCGGTTACGGAAATGCAGCAGGTAGAGGAAGAGGAGCACCCCCAGGGCCGCAAGGAACAGAAACGCCGCGATGTAGACGTCCATACGAGGATTTTCCGTCAAACGAAGCCTTTTGACCAGCCCCTGCAGCTTTTACCGGAGCTCGGCCGGCGGGCCCGCGAGGGCATCGTAGGCGAGAAGACGTTTTATGGTATGTAGCTTGGTTGGTGTAATATACCTGTTATGCCGGGCCTGGTATGCCGGGCGGCCGCGGCCGGACGGCGGTTCTGCCCGGCAGGATGACCATGCGGCGGCGCGCGCGTCGCCGCGACGCGGATGCTCTCCCGGCCGCGGAGACGAAAGGAGGGGATCATGCCCAACGGCTTCCTGTCCAAGACCCCGGCGGAGGTCGCCCTGGACCTGGTCGGAAGATACCTCGAGTTCACCGGCGAGGAGGAACGCGCCAGGTACCGTGACGCCGATTCCTACCTGCAGCTCTACGAGCGCGCCTATCGCCTCATCCTGGAGGTGGGCGAGGGCGGGAGGGCGCCCACGGGCTTCAAGGTCTGAACGAGGCCGGAACTCAGGCCTGTTCCGTTGCCTCGACCAGTTTCTTGCCCAGCTTGCCCCTGGAGAGATCGACCTCCATCTGCTTGATCTGCTCCGAGATCACCTTTTTCATGAGCTGGAAGACGGCGAAGCGGATGAGCTGCTCGAGCAGGGAACGCTCCTTCCCCTTCTTGCTTTTCTTCTTCTCGCGCCCCTTGGCTTTCTCGGCCCCTTTCGCCTTCCGCCGCGCCTTTTCCGCCTGGTCCCTTACTTTCGCCCTGGCCTTGAGGATCTTCTTGACCTTGCGTTTCTGCCGCCAGCGGTGGAAGAGAAGGAGGACGGCCAGCCCGGCCGCGATCATGCCCCACTTCTGCGCCTGCTTCTCCGGTGCGGTATCTACCATCCCATACCTCCTCGCACAAGCGCGCATCGCCCTGCGGACCATGCAGACTCGACCATGCAGATATTATAACCGCTGAGAGTGCATGACGGCGCGCCGGTTCCCCTTACGCCGCCCGGGGGACGGCCGTCCGCGGAGCCCCTCGCGGCCCCCGCGGTTGTGAGTCGCCTCCCCGGTCTTCCTGGAAGAAAGCGGCAGAGACCATTCCCCGGCAGGAGCTCGGCCGCCGTTTCGGGGATGCTATGGCGTTCCGGCGGGCGTTTCTCGGGTTGAAAAAAGGGGAGAAAGCCCGTGTCCCGTCATACCTGCGAAGCAGGCGACAACAGGAGAAAAGTGCGCTCTCTCCTGGCGGCGGCCTTATCGCCGCTTTGGGCCTGCGGGGCAAGGGAAGGAGGAGATGCTGTATCGTTTCGGTAGGCGCTTTAGGTTGAAAAAGGTTGAGAGACCACCCTGTCATCCTGCCAAAACCATTCAACAAGGAAGAAAGGGGTGATCTCCCAAATGTTCAACCTGACAACCGTGGTACCACGTCTGGTTTCCGAAGCGAAGGGCATCGAAGACGGAAGATTGACGGGAGAGAAGGCGCTGTTTATGTTAATAGAGCTTTTCGTTGACCCCTTGCAGGCGGTCCTTTCGGGCGGGAGAGGAGCGACCATGCCCGCGACATCAGCGAGACCGACGCGCGCCATGGCCCGCGAGGCGTGGGGCGACATGAGGTCCTTCCCCCTCATGTGGTTCCTCCTTTCCGCGTCCGCGCTGCCCCAGGTCTTCCTCTTCTACTTCCTGGTGCCCGCCGCGCCGGCCAGCCTCTTCCTCCTCCTGCTGCTTGCCGGATACGCCGTCTGCTTCGCCCTGCACTTCCTCTTCTGGAGCATCGCGGTGCTGCGCTACGAGGGCCGCGTCTCGGGTGGGGAGGCGCTCACCCTGGGCGCGGCTTACCGGCGCATGCTGCGCGGCGCGAGGAGCACCCTGCTCACCGGATTGACGTGGGGCGCGATCTCGGTGATGGCCTACATGGCCGCGCAGATGGTGGTGAGCTTCATCCTGAGCATGCTGGTGGCGGGGGGAGCCAGCGAAGGGAGCCTCATCGCCCTCACCTTCATCCACTTCTACCTGAGCTACCTGGTCGCCGACCTGGTCATGGTGCTGCTGGCCATGGCACCCCAGTTCATCTGCCTGGGAGAGGTGCGCAAGGTGGAGGAGGCGTTGCGCCTCAGCTACCGTTTCGCCAGGGCGGGTTACGGGGATGCGCTCACCCTCTTCATCATCCCCGAGATCATCGCGCGCACCCTGTTCCTAGGCGCCTCGTTCCTCTTCTACTACCTCCCGCGGCCGGGGCTGGTATTCGCCGTCCTGCTGGTCTCGATGTCCCTGCTGGAAGGTGGTAGGACGGCCTTCATCGCCGCGGCCTTCAACCGCTTCTATCACCGCGCCATGGAGGAGGAGAGGCGCAGGAAGAAGGAGAAGGGGAAGGGGAAGAAGCAGGCCTCAAGGCAGACCAGGAAGAAGTAAGCAGCCGGGCGGCCCTCGCGCGGCCCGGGGCACTCAATTCAGCAGGGGCTCCACGTGGTTCTTTATCTTCACCTTGATGCGGCAGAGGGCGTTGTCCACCACCTTGGTATCGCGCTTGATCTCACCCGCTATCTCCTTGTAGCTCTTGCCCTCCAGGTAGGAGACCAGCACCTTCCACTCCAGCCCGCTCAGCTTTTCGCGCAGGATGTGGATGATGCGGGAGACCTCGTCCTCGAAGATGAAGAGCTCGAGGGGGTCCTCCACCTTTGAGCCGGTGCCGTTTCCGGCGAAATAGACGACGTCCCCGCTCTCATCGAAGGTGTTGGCCTCCAGGGGTCGGTAGCAACTGAGGGGGTTGTGCTTCTTCCTGGTGTGGGTCTTAACCGCGGTGATTATCTGCCTCGTGATGCAGAGGACGGCGAAGGAGCGGAAGGAACAGATGTCGTTGAACTTGTAATCCCGTATGGCCTTGTAGAGCCCGATCATCCCCTCCTGTATGGTGTCGTCGTGCTCGGCTCCGTCCAGGAAATAGGATTTCGCCTTCACGTGGACGAGGTACTGGTACTTCTGCAGGAGATAGGCCTCCGCCTGGGAATCACCCCCCCTGATGCAGGCTATAAGGTCCTCGTCGCTCATCTCGTCGTAGGAAGCCTCCAGGAACACAGGCCGCGTTCTCACTTTGACAGGCAAGGCACCCCTCCTTCTCTTACAGCCCACATCTTGTATATTTTGAGAAATAATAAACCATACATGTTGTTGTTGTCAATATTTTGTGGAAGGAATTTTAAGAAATATACAATATAGTGTATAAAGGATCGCGTTATGCGGGTCGCGGTCGCGGGTCAAGCCGGGGGGCGGCAGATGGACGGGGAGGACAAAACGGCACGGCGGGAGGCCATGGAGGCGGTCGCCGGGAAGATCGCGGCGGACCTCGCCGCCCTGCGCGAGGATATAGCCTCGTGTTCCCTCTGTCGGGGAGGCGGGAGGGGACTTCCCGGCGCGGGCCGTCTGGGGGCGAGGCTCTATCTCCTTGCCGGCAGGCCGGGTCCGGGGGCGAGTCCGCGCAACCCGTGGGGCGGATGGTGGGATGCGCTGGGCGGGGAGATGCGGCGGAGATGGGGATGGAAGGAGGAGGACATCTACCTAGCCACGGCGCTGCGCTGCCCGCTCGGCAGGGTGACGGGAAGGGACATCAGGTTGTGCGCGCCCTACCTGGCGGAGGAGTTGATGCTGCTGGGGCCGCGGGTGGTGCTGGCATGCGGGAAGGCCGCCGCGGTCGCCTTGCGGGAAGCGCTGGGGCAGGCGATGCCCGAGCAGCCGCACGCCGGGGACGTGTGCTCGCTTTACGCGACCAGCTTCGTCTTCCAGTTCGACGTTTCCAGGCTGGAGAAGGAGCGTGACCTGTGGGATCCCTTCTGGCGCATCGTGGAGAGATGCGATGGCATGCTGCGCGGGAGGGGGTGAGTTGAAGCGGGGGGTGACATCTGTTTTACTGGCGGTAGGGGATGTCCGCGCGCTCGCCGTGCGGCCCGCCTTCATGGGGTCCGGGGGAGGGGGGCGAAGCGGCCCCGGGCGGTTCCGGCGCCACCACGGGGAAGGCGCACGGGAGGTGAACTCGCGAGGGGAGGCGACGGTGGATAGGAGAACCCGCCTGGACGCGTTCATCCGCAAGTACGTCAGGCTCTTCCGCCCGCGCACCGCGGTCATCTTCGCCTTTCCCTTTGTCCTCGGCTTCGCGGCCTCCGCCGAGGGAGGGGGCTATGCCCCGGGTTACAAGATAGCCCTTGCGTATCTCGCCGTCGCCAGCGGCATACTCTTCTTCAGCTCCCTCAACTTCTACGTCGATGTGGAGTCCGACCGCCTGCACAACGACATGTACAAGGGAGACGCCCACATGTCGGACCAGCCCTTCGTCACCGGGGAGATGGGCAGGGCGGAGACGGTTCTCCTCTTCGTCCTCTCCGTCCTGGCCTGCGTCGTATTTTCGTTCCTCGTGGACTGGCGCATGGCGTGTTTCCTGGTCGGCTCGTACGTGGTCATCCTGGGGGTTATCTACTCCCATCCCTGGTTCCGCTTCAAGAACAAGCCCGTCCTGGACGTCGTCACCAACGCCTCCGGGGCGTGTGCCGGGCTGGTGGCAGGGTGGAAGCTGCTGCAGCCGGGGACCTGGCCGCCCGCGTGGCCGCTTGTCTTCGGGTTTTTCTTCTCCGCCGCCCTCTACATGCCCAGCGTGGCCAACGACGTCCCCTTCGACGCCGCGGCCGGCTTCCGTACCTCCGGGGTGGTTTTCGGAGCCAAGCGCCTCCTCGACGCCATGATCCCCGTCTGCGTGCTCCTGGTCCCCCTGGCCGTCGTCAACTTCGTGGTGCCCCAGAGCTGGCTGTTCAAGCTCTTCATCGCCCTCGCCCTTCCCGGCGCCGTGGCCTTCACCGTCACCATGCACATCCTCTACCGCCCTCCCCACATCCGTTTCAACGCGGCCCTGCTCGTATACCCCCTCCTCGCGCTCCTGCTCTTCTACTTCGTCTACGGTATGCACGCCGTGTTCGGGTGACGGTACCCGTACTCGGAGGCCACCCTCCCGGAGACTACCTTTAAGGGTCGGGGGATGGGATCGCCCGCTTCTCGGTGCGGAAGCCGGACTCCATTTGTCTTCCAGAACGGGGTTCGGGCCTGCTTGCCCCCGGAAGCAAAGACATCAGCCGGGCTTTCAGGCGGAAGCGGAGGACGCCGCCTCCTGCCGAGCGTCCACAAATACTTCCAGCTGGTCTTTTGCAACTTGGGCACCCCCGGGGATAAGGTTCCGGAAATATTACAAAAAATATTGTAAAAACTCTTGACAATAATAATGTAAAGTTTTATATTAACATCAGGCTTAAATAAGATCGCGTACGACTGTATAAAAATCGGTCGAATAAAGGAGGAAAAGCGAAATGGCGAAGGCAGTGGGAATCGACCTGGGCACCACCAACTCGGTAGTGGCCATCCTTGAGGGGAGCGAGCCGACGGTCATCCCCAACAGCGAGGGAGGCAGGACCACACCCTCGGTAGTCGCCGTGTCCAAGACGGGCGAATGGCTTGTCGGACAGGTGGCGAAGCGCCAGGCGGTCACCAACCCGGAGAACACCGTTGCCTCCATCAAGCGCAAGATGGGGACCACGGAGAAGGTGAAGCTGGCGGACAAGCATTACACCCCGCAGGAGATCTCCGCGAAGATACTGCAGAAGCTGAAGGCGGACGCGGAGGAGTACCTGGGGGAGAAGATCACCGACGCGGTGATCACCGTGCCCGCCTATTTCAACGATGCCCAGAGGACGGCGACCAAGGAGGCGGGACGCATCGCGGGCCTCAACGTGCTGCGCATCATCAACGAGCCGACGGCGGCTGCGCTGGCCTACGGCCTGGACAAGGAGAACGACCAGACCATCCTCGTCTTCGACCTGGGCGGCGGCACCTTCGACGTCTCCATCCTGGACATAGGGGACGGGGTGTTCGAGGTGAAGTCCACCGCGGGCAATACCCACCTGGGAGGGGACGACTGGGACCAGCGCATCATAGACTGGATGGCCGACGACTTCAAGGCCCAGCACGGCATCGACCTTCGCGAGGACAAGATGGCCCTGCAGCGGCTGAAGGAGGCGGCCGAGAAGGCGAAGATAGAGCTCTCGACGACCACCCAGACCAACATAAACCTGCCCTTCATCACCGCCACGCCTGAGGGTCCGCTGCACCTGGACATGACGTTGACCAGGGCGGAGTTCGAGAAGATGACCGCGGACCTCCTGGAGAAGTGCGTGGGGCCCTTCAAGCGCGCCCTGAAGGACGCGGGCCTTGAGCCCAAGGACATCGACCACGTCATACTGGTCGGCGGTTCCACGCGCATGCCCATGGTGCAGGACCTCGTGCGCAAGCTCACGGGGGGCAAGGAGCCCCACAAGGGCATCAACCCGGACGAGGTGGTGGCCATGGGCGCGGCCATCCAGGCGGGCGTGCTCAAGGGCGAGGTGAAGGACGTCCTTCTCCTGGACGTGACGCCGCTCTCGCTGGGCATCGAGACCCTGGGGGGCGTGTTCACCAAGCTCATCGAGCGCAACACCACCATCCCCACGCGCAAGAGCGAGATATTCACCACGGCGGCGGACGGGCAGACCAGCGTGGACATCAAGGTCTACCAGGGCGAGCGCGAGATGGCCGCCTACAACAAGCTCATAGGCAACTTCCAGTTGGTGGGCATACCGCCGGCGCCGCGCGGAGTGCCGCAGATAGAGGTGGCCTTCGACATCGATGCCGACGGCATCCTGCACGTGTCGGCCAAGGATCTGGCGACCGGCAACGAGCAGAAGATCACCATCACCGCCTCCAGCGGGCTGAGCGAGGAGGAGATAGAGAGGATGATCAAGGACGCGGAGGCCCACGCCGAGGAGGACCGGCGCCGGCGCGAGGAGGCGGACGTGCGCAACAACGCGGACAGCCTGGTGTACACCACCGAGAAGTCCCTGCGCGACCTCGGTGACCAGGTATCGCCCGACGACCGCAAGGCCATAGAGAAGGCGCTCGAGGACGTCAAGGAGGCCCTGAAGGGCTCCGACATCGACGACATCAGGCGCAAGAGCGAGATCCTCATGCAGGCCTCCTACAAGCTGGCCGAGCACATGTACGCCCAGGCCAAGGCGGAGGGCGCCCACGTGGGTCCCGAGGGCGACGGCAGCTACGGCGCGACGGAGGAGGCCGAGGGCGAGGTGATCGACGAAGCCGAATACGAGGAGATGTAAGGACAACGGGTTGCTGTTGGTCAATTATGGCAAAGCCGCACCTGCGGCTAGGAAATAAACAGGAAAGGAGTGAGGTGACATGGCTATCGTGAGATGGGATCCGTTCCGTGACCTCATGAACCTGCAGGACGAGGTCAACCGGCTCTTCCGACGCAGCTTCTTCAGGGGAGTCGAGCCGGCGGCGGAGACCGTGGCCACCTGGGCTCCCGCCATCGACATGTACGAGACTGACGACAAGCTCACCGTCGAGGTGGAGTTGCCCGGTCTCGAGGCCAAGGATGTCGAGATCTCCCTGGAGGACGACATCCTGCATATCAAGGGAGAGCGGCGTTTCTCCTCGGAGGTCAAGGAGGAGAACTACCATCGCATCGAGCGGGCTTACGGTCTGTTCGAGCGGACCATACCTCTCCCGCGCAAGGTGGACGAGAGCAAGGTCTCCGCTACCGTGGCGGACGGCGTCCTGAAGATAGAGATGCCCAAGGCGGAAGAGGCCAAGCCCAAGAAGATCCCCATCAAGGTCGAGGGGGGAAAGAAGTAATACCCCCCCGTGTCGAGCGAGGAGAGGGGCTGGCCTTCCGGGACCAGCCCCCTCCATGAAGGGGACGAGGCAGGAAGAGGTGAAGGCGCATGAAGGGCGATCGTCGTGACGACGAGAACGTGCGGCGGGACGGGGAACCCGGACCCGGTAAGGAGGCTTTCTCCGGCACGCCGCACGAGGAGAAGGCGCAGGAGGCGGTGCGGGAGACGGCTCAGGAAGTTGCGCAGGGAGACGATCCCCGCGCGGCGAGGCGCCGCGAGCTCCATCGCCTCAATAAGAAGGAGCTGGAAGAGAGGATGTTGGAACTGGAGGAGAGGCTGGAAAGGGCCGAGGCGAAGGCCAGGGAATACCTGGATGACGCCCAGCGGCAGAGGGCGGAGCTCGAGAATTACCGCAAGAGGATGATACGGGAGCAGACGCGAGTGGTGGAACAGGCCAACCGCTCTCTCATCGCCAAGCTGCTTCCCGTTATAGATAACCTGGAGAAGGCGCTCGCGTCCTGCGGGGAGAGGGAGGACGGGCTGGCACGCGGCGTACGCATGGTCTACGACCAGCTTATGGACATCCTGAGGAAGGAGGGCCTCGAGGAGATCGACCCGCACGGGCACCCCTTCGACCCGGAGTTCTGCGAGGCGGTGATGACCGTGGTCAGCGACGACCACGAGGACGAGACGGTGGTCGAGGTGCACCAGAAGGGTTACCGCTACAAGGGCAATCTCCTGCGCCCCGCCAGGGCCACGGTGAGCAAGTGTGACCGGGGAGAGGCGGGGCAATGATCGCGGGAGGCGGAGGCGGGTCCCGTTCTTCCCGGCGCACGGGAAAGGGGCGGGGTCCGTCTTCGTTCCGCGAAATATCGGCGCGTACGGGTGATGGTCGATGGACGGCGTAAAGGATTATTACAAGATACTGGGAGTAGATAAAAAGGCGTCCGACAAGGAGATAAGGGACGCCTACCGCCGCCTTGCGCGCAAGTACCACCCGGACGCGAACCCCGGGGACAAGAGCTCGGAGGAGAAGTTCAAGGAGATAAACGAGGCCTACGAGGTGCTCTCCAACCCCGAGAAGCGCAAGCAGTACGACGCGGGCGGCATGTTCGCGGGTACGGGAGGCGCCGGGTTCGGCCCCTTCGATTTCTCCTCCTTCGGCGCGCGCCCGGGAGCCCGCACCTACACGTACACGGGGAACCTTGAGGACCTGGGTGACCTCGGAGACCTCTTCAATCTCTTCGGAGGCATGGGCACGGCGGGCGCCCGGCGACGCGAGGCGCGACGCGGCAGGGACCTGACCACGGACGTGACCATCTCCTTCGAGGACGCCATAAACGGCGTCACCATCCCCCTCACGGTGAGCGGACGTACCGTCTGCCCCACCTGCCGGGGGAGCGGGGCCAGGCCGGGGACGCTGCCCAAGACCTGCCCCACGTGTAACGGAAGGGGAAACATCTCCCAGAACCAGGGGCTTTTCGCGTTTTCCCGCCCCTGCCCGGAGTGCGGGGGCAGGGGAACGGTTATCGAGAACCCCTGCCCCGCCTGTGGCGGGACGGGCACGGTGGACAGGCCCCGCAGCATCAAGGTGAAGATACCTGCGGGGATCAATGACGGGGGCAGGGTCCGTTTCCCCGGCAAGGGGGAGGCGGCCCCCCTTGGCGGCACCCCCGGCGATCTTTACGTGAAGGTGCACGTGAAGCCGCACAAGTACTTCAAGAGGAAGGACGGGGACATCCTCCTGGACCTCCCGCTGACCTTCCCGGAGGCGGCGCTGGGGACCACGGTGGAGGTCCCCACCCTCGACGGAAAGGTCAAGCTGAAGATACCCGCGGGGACCTCCGACGGCCGCAGGTTCCGCCTGCGGGGAAAGGGCGCCCCCCGGCCCCGGGGCAGGGGCAAGGGTGACATGATCGTCACCGCGCGGGTCCAGGTGCCCAGGAAGCTGGGGGCCAAGGAGAAGGAGCTCATCAGGAAGCTCCAGGAGATGGAGAGGGAGAACCCCCGCGCTTTCCTGGAAGGGTAGGTGAGTGTGGATGGACAAGAAACGAGCGAGCGAGGAACCACTCTACGTGATAAGCGTGGCGGCGCGCCTGGCGGACGTGCACCCCCAGACCCTGCGCATCTACGAGCGCAAGGGGCTGCTCACGCCGGCACGGGTCCGCAACCGCAGGCGCTACTCGGAGGCTGACATCGAGCGGTGCAGGCTCATCCAGGAGCTCACGCAGGAGATGGGCGTCAACCTGGCCGGGGTGAAGATGATCCTCGACATGCGCAGGAGCATGGAGGGGATGCGGCTGCGCATGAAGTCCCTGGAGGAAGAGCTGGAAGCCATGAGGAAGGAGATGGAGGAGCGGGTGCGCCAGGTGCGGGAGAGCCTGCGCAACGATATCGTGCCCGTCTCCCGCGGGGAGCTCATGCACCCCCGCTACAGCGATCCCTTCCGGGGGATACGGGCGGCGCGCCGCGCGGAGTGAGCGGGCGAATGCGCTCCGGACGCGGGCGGGGCAAGACCCCGTCAGCGTCCGGGGGTTGACATACAGGCCCCGCAGGGGGCCCGCAAGGACGGCACTTTCCCGCAAGGGATTGACATAAAACGGGCGGTCCGGGACACGAGGACCCGGTCCGCCGAAGGAGGTAAATGACATGGTGAGTTTCGACAAGTTGACGGTGAAGGCGCAGGAAGCGCTGGCCGATTCCCAGAGGGTGGCGGGAGAACGCCACCACCAGTTCATCGAACCGGAGCACCTGCTCCTGGCCCTGCTGCGCCAGGAGGGGGGCACGGTGCCTTCCCTGCTGGCCAAGATCGGCGCCGACATACCGTCGCTGCAGGCGGAGGTCGAGGCCGAGCTGGAAAAGACACCCAGGGTGACCGGGGCGGTGGGCCAGGTGCAGCTCTCGCCGCGGCTCTCCTCCCTGCTGGAGGCAGCCCTCTCCGAGGCGGACAAGCTCAAGGACGAGTACGTCTCCACCGAGCACCTCTTCCTGGCCGTCGCGGAGGAGAAGAGGGGCGCCGCAGCGGAGGTGCTGCGCCGGCACGGCATAGACCGCGACCGCATCCTCAAGGCCATGAGCGAGGTGAGGGGGAGCCGGCGGGTGAGCGACCCCGAGGCGGAGGAGCGTTACCAGTCCCTGGCGCGCTTCGGGCGTGACCTCACCGACCTCGCCCGCCGCGGCAAGCTTGACCCGGTCATCGGCCGGGACGCCGAGATAAGGCGCGTGATGCAGGTCCTCTCCCGCCGCACCAAGAACAACCCCGTGCTCATCGGCGAGCCGGGGACGGGAAAGACGGCCATCGTGGAGGGCCTGGCGCAGCGCATCGTGGAGGGTGACGTCCCCGAGGGCCTGCGCAACAAGCGCCTGGTGGCCCTGGACATCGGGGCCCTGGTGGCGGGCACCAAGTACCGCGGCGAGTTCGAGGACCGCCTCAAGGCGGTGCTCAAGGAGATCACCGATGCCGAGGGAGAGATCATCCTCTTCATCGACGAGATGCATACCCTGGTGGGCGCCGGCGCCGCCGAGGGTGCCGTGGACGCCTCCAACATGCTCAAGCCGGCGCTGGCCCGCGGGGAGCTCCACTGCATAGGGGCCACCACCCTTGACGAGTACCGCAAGCACATAGAGAAGGACGCGGCCCTGGAGCGACGCTTCCAGCCCATCTACGTGGGGGAGCCGGACGTGGAGGACACCATCGCCATCCTGCGCGGCTTGAAGGAACGCTACGAGGTGCACCACGGGGTACGCATCCAGGATTCGGCGCTTGTGGCGGCGGCGATGCTCTCCGACCGCTACATCTCCGACCGCTTCCTCCCCGACAAGGCCATCGACCTGGTGGACGAGGCCGCGTCCCGCCTGCGCATCGAGATCGACTCCATGCCCACCGAGATCGACGAGGTGGAGCGGCGCATCAAGCAGCTGGAGATCGAGCGGCAGGCGCTGAAGAAGGAGAAGGACAAGGCCTCGCGGGAGAGGCTCGAAAAGCTGGAGGCGGAGCTGGCCGAGCTCAAGGAGAGGAGCTCCGAGATGAAGGCCCACTGGCAGGCTGAGAAGGAGGCCATCTCCCGCATCCGCCAGCTCAAGGAGCGCCTGGAGCAGGTGCGCATCGAGGAGCAGCGCGCCGAGCGCGAGGGCGACCTGGAGAAGGCGGCCCGCCTGCGCTACGGCGAGGCGGTGGAGGTGCAGAAGGCGCTGGAGGAGGAGAACCGGCGCCTGCAGGACCTGCAGAAGGACCGCAAGATGCTCAAGGAGGAGGTGGACGAGGAGGACATCGCGGAAGTGGTCTCCGCCTGGACGGGCATCCCCGTCTCCAAGCTCCTGGAGGGGGAGGTGGAGAAGCTCATCCGCATGGAGGAGCGGCTGCGCCGCCGCGTGGTGGGGCAGGAGGAAGCCCTGGAAAAAGTATCCAACGCAATCCGCCGCGCCCGCGCCGGGCTGCAGGACCCCAACCGCCCCATCGGCTCCTTCCTCTTCCTGGGGCCCACGGGAGTGGGCAAGACGGAGCTGGCGCGCGCCCTGGCCGAGTTCCTCTTCGACGACGAGCGGGCCATGGTGCGCCTGGACATGAGCGAGTACATGGAGCGGCATACCGTCTCGCGCCTCGTGGGGGCGCCCCCCGGCTACGTGGGCTACGAGGAGGGGGGACAGCTCACCGAGGCGGTGCGCCGGCGCCCCTACAGCGTCATCCTGCTGGACGAGATCGAGAAGGCGCACGCGGACGTCTTCAACATCCTGCTGCAGATCCTGGACGACGGGCGCCTCACGGACGGCCACGGCCGCACCGTGGACTTCAAGAACACGGTCATCATAATGACCTCCAACCTGGGCGGCAGCTATTTCCAGGAAATGGCAGGAAGGGACCGGGAGGAGATCAGGGCGGCGATCATGGACACCCTGAGGGCGCACTTCCGGCCCGAGTTCCTCAACCGGCTGGACGAGATCATCGTCTTCAACGGCCTCGGCATGGAGGAGATAAAGCAGATCGTGGACATCCAGCTGGAGCGCCTGCGCGAGAGGCTGGCGGAGCGCAAACTGGACATCAGGCTCAGCGACCGCGCCAAGGAGGTGCTGGCTTCGGAGGGCTTCGATCCTCACTTCGGCGCGCGGCCGCTCAAGCGGGTGATGCAGCGCGAGATCCAGGACCGCCTGGCCGTGAAGCTCCTGGAGGGGGAGTTCAAGGAGGGCGACCTCATCGAGGTGGACGTGGACGCCGAGGGGGTCTTCACCTTCCGGCGCGTGGGCGAGTCGCTATACGCGGAGGCGCAGGAGGTCGCCACCTGAGACGGTCACCCGCTGCCTGTGCCGCGGTTGGTATATAAAGACCCTCCCCCGGCAACGGGGGAGGGCCCGTTTTCTTAACCGGCAGCGGTCAGGGGCGTTACTTCCACCTGAAGGGAGTCCTTATCGGATAACTCCCATTCCACGTGCGAGTCCCTGTCGTAGACCCTCTCGAAGCTCCCCTGCAGCAGGCCCACCAGGAGCAGTTGCATGCAGGAATTGTCCAGGCGCATGGCGGCACCGTCCGCTTCCATGCGCAGCTCGCGCAGGTTTCCCAGGCCGCGCAGGGCGAGACCCGTCCGCACTTCCTCGAACCCCAGGGTGAAGTCGATGGGCATGAAGCCCTCCCGGACGAGGCGGCGCTGGGCGTCCACCACCAGCGTGGGTATCTCCTCCCCCAGTTCCAGCTCCAGAGCCTCGAAGAGGCTTTCCATGACAGCCGGCCCCAGCAATGCCATGCGATACCCGTTCTCCGCGTTGGTGATCATCCCGTTCTCGATATCCCACCGGCACATGGGGGCAAGCCTCGACGGAGACCCGCAGTGCGGGCACCTCTCCAGCTCCAGGTCGCCGTTTTCGGCCCTGTGCAACCTTATCTCGAGCCTCTCCTTCACGACATCCGGGTAGGTGGTCCACCTCGCCGTCATCTCGTAGATGCCCGGGGACACCTCCTCGTAGGTCACCATGTTCTCGCCGCCCGTGGCGGAGGTGATGGCACCCACGATGGCCCCGGACGTCTCCAGGACGGAGAAGGGCCTGGTTATGCGTATCTTGAGGAAGTCATCGTCATCTTCCTCGTAGCGGTAGCCCAGGAACTCGAACTTACCGTACCCCATGTTGTGGGCCAGGCCGAATATGGTCTCCGCGAAGGTCGGTATGTCCATGGTCCTGTTGCGCACCATCTCCTTGATGGCGGGCGGGATCAGGGCGTCCAGGTAGAGCTCGAGACCGCGACCCACCAGGTTGATGACCAGGTGGTCGATGGACATCCCGATGGCCTTTCCCACTTCCCAGAAAACGGCGTCGATCCTGTCGCTCTCCACGAAGGCGACGCGCAGCTCGCGGTTCAGCTCCTGCACGATGTCGCCGTTGTCCAGCCAGGTGGTCATCTGCACGAAGACGTCGGGCATCCCGCAACCTTCACAGGAAAAGACCTCGCTCATGCCTTCCTCCTCAGGGCCTCCCCCGCTGCTGCGAAGCCTGCCGTGGCGCGGGAACGTTTTCCTTAGGGGATTATCGTCAACCCAACGGATAGGTTAACCTTGATTATACATCCTTGTAAAGGCCCGCGCGGGAGCGCCCCTCGGCCTCTTTCAACCCCGAAGGCGCCTGCCGGAACGGTATGGTATCCGGGAAGCGGAAGCTTTGGGGGGAGGCGGCTGGCTAGCGGGAGCGGCGGCGGAACGCGCGGTCACACCGGGCAAGGGAAACGTGCGGGGTCAACCCGCACGGATCTCCATCTGCAGCGCTCCCTCTTCGGAGATCTCCCATTCCACGTGCGAGTCCACGCCGAAAGCCCTCTCGAAGCTGCCCTGTACCAGGCCCACGAGGAGCAGCCGCATGCACGAGTTATCCAGGTGCATCTGCACCCCGTCGCTGCGCAGGCGGAAGCGGCGAAGCCTTCCCAGCCCGCGCACGGCGAACTGCAGGCGCAGCTCGTCTTCGTCCCACGAGAAGTCGATGGGGGCGAACCCCGCCCTCGCGAAGCGTCGCTGGGCGTCCACCACCAGGCTCGGGATTTCCTCCCCCAGCTCCCACTCCAGGGCCTCGAAGATGGAGTCCATGAGCCCGGGCCCCAGCTCGGCCATGCGGTACCCCGTTCTCGCGTTGATGATGATGCCGTTTTCCATGTCCCAGCGACAGGTGGAGGAAATGAGCAGGGGTGTCCCGCAGGTGGCGCAGCGCTCCAGCGCCAGGCCCCCTTCCTTCGGCTTGTACATGCGGAGCTGCAGTTTTTCCTTGAGTGCCTGTGGATAGGTGGTCCAGTGGGTGGTCAGCTCGTACAGTTCCGGGGAGACCTCCTCGAAGGTCACGAGGTGCTCGCCTCCCACCGAGGAGGCCACCACCCCGGCGAAGGCGCCGGATGTCTCAAGGATGGAGAACGGGCGGTAGATGCTTATCCTGCAGAAGTCATCCTCGTCTTCCTCGTAGCGGTAGCTCAGGAAGGTGTATTTCCCGTAACCCATGGCGTGGCAGAGGTCCATTATGGGCTGGGAGAAGGTCGGGATATCAAGTGACCTGTTGCGGATCATCTCCTTCACCTGGGGCAGGATGAGGGTGTCCATGTAGAGCTGGGTGGCGCGGGCCACGATGTTTATGACGATGTGGTCTATGGAGATGCCGATGGCGTTGCCCACGTCGCGGAATACGGGGTCGACGTGCTCGCACTCCACGAAGGCCATGCGGGCCTGCTCGTTGGTCGCCTGCACGACGTCCCCGTTGTCCAGCCAGCGGTTCATCTGTGCGAACATCTCCGGGATCCCGCATCCCTGACACGTCGGGAACTCGGCCATGGGCTCCCCTCCCTTGTTCACATGTCCTTCAATCCCACAGACCTCTGCCTTTACATTATCGGCCGCCGCGGGCCGCTTCTTCATTTTATACCCGGTGTAGGGTCCAGGCATGCAGGCACGAAGGCCTCTTGGGCTGAGTGGGTGCGTATAAGGAGGCCGGGCCGGGGGCTCGTGCTCGCTCCGCGATGCTCCTCTTTCTTCCGACGGCCGGGCCGCCGGGTAACGGTCTCGCTCGCAGGCTCGCTGCGACCGACCCGGTCGTTCCCGGCCTCGGTGGGTGCGTATAAGGAGGCCGGGCCGGGGGCTCGTGCTCGCTCCGCGACGCTCCTCTTTCTTCCGACGGCCGGGCCGCCGGGTAACGGTCTCGCTCGCAGGCTCGCTGCGAACGACCCGGTAGTTCCCCGGGCAAGTGAGGTTCAGGCATGAACGTATACTGGCCCCGTTCATGCCCGCGACACCCGGGATAAGATACGGTTGTTGTCTTTCACGATGGTCAGGGTAATGCCATGCTTTGGCTATATGTCATGAATACCCTTCGATCTGATCAGTTCTTTAACGGCTTCTCTTCTATCCTGGTCAGGAGCGTGTTCTATAAGGAGACGCATGGCGCCCTTTGCCCTCGTCGGTCCGACCGTTGACCTTTCCGTTCCGTAATCGATCTCGTCTTTCAAGCAGCGTATGGTAAAGTCGCAGTTCGACTCCTTTTCCCGCTCCCAGATCGTTTTCGCAGCCGCTATCTTAACCGTTGAAGACGGGTCGCTTCCGAGTATGTCCACGAGCACCTGGGTGACTCTTGACGATGCGCTCATTGCCGCGTATTCCATGGTTCTTATCCTTATATCGGGATCGGGGTGTTGTAGATAACCGATCAGCAGGGACGTTCGTTTTGCTTCTGTCGAAGCCACTTCTTCCCAAAAACTCCTGTTCCTGTCGGAAAGTGTCTGGATCACCGGGGGCTCGTCGCTGTTGAGCAGGCGCTCGAGGTCGGGTGATTCCTCCACGATCAACGGCGAGTCGTCGTACAAACCGTAACTCTTCGGTATCACGTGTGTCCTGGGCTCTCGGCCCGAGGCGGCGGTTGCCCATGGCTGCAGTCCAGCGCCGGGAACAAGAGCGGGCTTACGCTGGGCCATCGAAATGACGTAACCCCCATCCACCAAAGCGACGATTGCGGGGTATTTGTGCTTGTATTTCAATGGCTTTGTGCCGTTCAATAGCCTCTTCATGCTTTTTCTGATCCATAAGGCAAAGCCTAGGCTATTGATTAAAAGTGCGAGGATGATCAGGATAGTGGCGATCACCACCAACGCGTCGTTCCGTCCGGCGCTTGACGTGGACAAGAGAGAGATGATGACCATCATGCCTATAAAAAGAACCAACCACGCTATCCCTGCTATCAACAGGCTCTTACGCGCATGTTTTGACGCTTTATCGTGTTTATCGCGGCAGCTCATGCACCTCGGCACTTCCACATGGATATACTCCCATTGTCTCTGCAACCCGCTCGCCCCGAAGCTTCTTTCCTTTATTATTCTTTCTAGTCGAACCGGGATCGCAGACCCCTTGTGGGCACCCATCTTCTCGCAGAACCAGCAGGTTTCAAGCCCTTGATGCGACACCGCTCACCCCCCTGTCATCACGAGAGACATAATCTACTTAATAAGCATAAACAAGAAGAAGAGGGGCGTCAATTTCATCGCGGCGCGGCAGCCGGCCCGAAGGTGGAACTACAGGACCGGCGGTAACGCTACCCACCCGCCATCTCCCCGGACGCGGCCTTGATGGGATATGTCGCCGTTGGCGCCGTTGTGTACCGGGCGGGTTCCTCAAGGGAAGGGGCGGCGTCATCGATGTTAAGATATGGGTGCGGAAAGGCGGGGGAGCGTAAGGCAGGAGCAAGCACGCGAGGAATGGGAGCAAGGCTGTGGCGAAGGATTATGACGTGGTCATCGTGGGGGCGGGCCCGGCGGGCATCTTCGCCGCCCTGGAGCTGGTGAAGCGGGACGGCATGCGCGTGCTCATGCTGGAGAAGGGGCCGGATATAGAGAAGCGGGAGTGTCCCGCCCGGGTAGGGAAGTGCCGCAAGTGCGAGACCTGCGCCATCACCAGCGGCTGGGGAGGCGCCGGCGCCTTCAGCGACGGTAAGCTGTCCCTCTCTCCCGAGGTGGGGGGTTGGCTGCAGGAGTACGTGGGCACGCGCATGCTGCGCGACTTGATCGAGCGCGTTGACCAGCTCTACCTGGAGTTCGGCGCCCCGGAAAGGGTTTACGGCGAGGAAGGGGACAAGGTGGAGGCCTGGAGGAGGAAAGCGGTGCTCTCCAACCTCATCCTCACCCCCTGCCCTTTCCGCCATATGGGGACGGAACGCTGCCGGGACCTCCTGATGGCCATGCACGATTTCCTCCGGGACAAGGTGGAGGTGCGGACGGAGAGCCACGTGGAGTCCGTGCTCGTCTCCGGCCGCAAAGTGGCCGGGGTCCGGCTTACCACCGGCGAGGAGGTAAAGGCGCCCTTCGTCGTCGTGGCCCCGGGGAGGGAAGGGGCGGACTGGCTGGTGGGCGAGATGGGCAGGCTGGGGGTGCCGGTGCAGAACAACCAGGTGGACATCGGCCTGCGGGTGGAGGTCCCGGCGCCGGTCCTCGAGCCCCTCACCGACGACCTCTACGAGCCCAAGCTCCATTACTTCTCCCGCCGTTTCGAGGACCGCGTGCGCGTCTTCTGCATGAACCCCCACGGGCAGGTATGCGTGGAGCGTTACGGCGACGTGCTCACCGTGAACGGCCACAGCTACGCGGAGCGGCGCACGGAGAACTCCAACTTCGCGCTGCTGGTGAGCACCACCTTCACCGAGCCCTTCCGCGAGCCCATATCCTACGGCAAGTACATCGCCCGCCTGGCCAACCTGCTGGGGGAGGGGATACTCGTGCAGAGGCTGGGGGACCTCCTCGCGGGCAGGCGCTCCACGGCGCGGCGCATCGCGCGGTCCACGGTGCGTCCCACGCTCGAGGACGCCACGCCCGGCGACCTCAGCTTCGCCCTTCCCTACCGCTATATAAGCGACATCCTGGAGATGCTGGAAGCCCTTGACAGCCTGTGCCCCGGGCTGAATTCACGCGACACCCTCCTCTACGGGGTGGAGGTGAAGTTCTACTCCTCCCGGCCCAGCCTGGGGAAGGACCTCCAGTCGGACATCAATGGCCTCTATGCGGTGGGGGACGGCGCGGGCATCACCCGCGGGCTGGTGCAGGCGTCGGCCTCGGGCATCATCGCCGCCCGCTCCATCCTCGGACAGGGCGGGTAAGCACATGGGGCGCCCGGTGTGCACGCGCGCCTTCACGGGATCGCCGCCTTCACCCGAAAGACTCCCGGAGGTTCGAGGACACACCGGAGCGACCGCACCGTTTTTTTGCGCCGTCTCCTGGCGTCGCGGCTGTAATTTTCTGGTATGATATGTGAAGTGGGCAGAGCCTTCACCGCGCGGAGCACGCTTCTTTCGGCATGCGGCCGCGTGGGGACATCGGATATGATCCTGGAATGGAGACGCAAAAGTTGATGACACCACCGGACTTCAGCAGGGGGGTGCCGGAAGGCCATTCTCTTACTGGCATCGTGGATGGCATCGGCAGTTCTCCGTCTCTCCGCCGTGATCCAACTACGCGAGCCGGAAAAGGCCACGCGCACATGTCTTTTCCTCCCGTTACCGGCCATAGCTCCCTGACTGGCCGTATCCTTCCCGCATCTGTGATCCGGAGGCGTGATGCCCGGGTTCATCACCTCACGGTTCCGCATGTGCTTCGCGAGGAACGGAGAGGTCGGGCCCTGCTCCTTCTGCCCGGTCTCAGGCCCTGTTCCCTCGTGGCGTTTCTGCTAGGCGGCATCACCCCGCTGTTCGTGGGAGGGGGGGCAAGGGGGGGCAAAGGCTTCGCGGTGCCGGTTCCCGGAGGGCGCCTTTTCCGCGAGGCCGCGTTTCGCGAGGCGTTGCCGGCTAGATACTGCCCCGCGGGATATATTGCATGTCACACCGGGAAAGAGCGGGAGGCCGCATGATATCCCTTGCGCTTTCCTACCTGGTAGCCACGCTGGCTTTGTACGTGGCCTACTCGGTTTTCCGGCCCCGCCCGCGAAACCTGGTTCGCGTATCCTTCGCCATCGCCCTTTTCGCGTTCTCCCTGTGGCTCATCGTCGCCTATATCCATTACATGGTGCCCGAACCCGGCGATGTCCTTGTAACCTGGGAATACCGCGTGGTCTTCTTCGCGGAGAGCCTGGGGTCCGCGTTCCTTGCCCTCTTCGGGCTGGCCTTCCTGCGGGAGGGAAGGATCGGCCGACGCGCCCTGACCCTCTTTCTGGCCCTCACCCTTGCGCCATCCCTACTGAATTTCACGGGCCTGGTCATACGCCACGCCTCTTTCACCGGAGGATATTACATCCAGGAGGGTGGACCGCTGATCGCCTTCTCGATCGGCCTGTCCTCCTCCCTCGCCCTTTTCATGCTCGCCTGCGTGTTCATCAGGTGGCGCCGTTCGCGTGGACAGGAGAAGGCGAGGGCAGCCTACATCCTGGCGGGCTTCGGGGTTTACGTACCCCTGGTGGTGATCTTCATGGGTATCGTGCCCGCCTTGCTGGAGAAGGACTTCACCAGCGAATACGTCTTTCCCCTGGCCATCATCCCCTACGGCATGACCGCCTATGCCCTCCTCCGCCACCGCCTGCTGGACGTGCGCCTGGCGGTGCGCCGGGTTTTCTCCTACCTGCTCACCGTCTTCCTCTTCGGGGCGCCCTTCCTCCTCGTCTACCTCCTCTTCACCCGTTACCTCACCGACCGCCCCCGTGCCGTGGCCGCCCTATCCCTGGCCTCGCTGGCCGCCTGCGTGGCCCTCTCACCCATGGCCCTGCGCCTCTCCTCCCGCCTCTCCTCCCGCCTTTTCTTCCCCGGCCTCTACGACGAGGTTGAGCTCCTGCACGAGGCCATGGCGCTGGCCCGCTCCCGGGAGGACCTGCGGGAGGGGATACAAGAGGCACTGCTCCTCGTGGCGGAGAGGCTGATGCTGGAGGAGCTTTGGGTGGAGATCCCCGTGGCCTTTCCGTACGGAGGGGAGCGCTCCTCGCGCCGGGAGGCGGGCGGGGATTTCGGGCGGGAAGAGCGGGGAGCGGGTGGGAGACCCGCCGCGGAGGAGGACCCCGTGGGTCGCGCTCCCGGTGAGGAGCCTGCCGGGGAGGCGCTGCTCCTGGGCTGCCGCCGGGAAGAAGGGCTCCTCCTTCCCTTCATGGAACGGGGGAGGCGGTCCCCTCACTTCCCCCCGCCCTGCCCCCTTCTTGCGGGGGAGGAGGCGGAAGAGGATGGGGAATGCGCGAGGGCCCGCGAAGAGATGAGGGAGAAGGGCGCCCAGGCCGCCTTTGCCCTGCACGGCGTCGTTGGCTCCTGCGGCACACTCCTCGTGGGGGGAAAGGCAAGGGGTTTCCCGCTGGACCCCCTGGACGTGGATCTCCTGGAATCCCTGGCCCGCTCCCTGGGTCCCCTGGTGGAGAGCCACCTCCAGTCCCTGGAGCTCACCCTCCGCCTGGAGGAGGTGGAGAGGGCGAGGAGGGAACTCGAGGAATCGGACCGCTTCAAGACGGACATCATAAACATAACCTCCCACGAGTTCCGTACCCCCGTCACCGTCCTCTACGGCTTCACCACCACCCTCGGGAGGCGCATGGAGGAGATGGACCGGGAGGAGGTGCGCGAAGGCCTCGCCCACATCGAGGCCGCGGCGGTCAGGCTCAAGCAGGTCCTGGACAAGTTCCTGACCGTCTCCCTCCTGAGGAGCGGGAAGGAGAAGCCCGTCCCCGTTCCCTGCGGGGTTGCGGGATTCCTGGAGCGGGTCCTCTCCTCCCTTTCCGGGGAGGAGAGAAAGAGGCTCCGCGTGGAGGGAAGGGCGGAAGGGCTTTTCCTCGAGACGGATCCCCGGCTGCTCTCCCTCGTCCTCGCGAACCTCCTCGAGAACGCCTTCCGCTTCAGCGACGACTTCTCCCCCGTGACCCTGCGCGTGGCGGAGGAACAGGGGGCGGTGCTCCTCTCCGTGGAGGACCGCGGAGAGGGGATCGAGCCGGAAAAGCTGGAGTTCCTCTTCACGCCCTTCACCCGGCTCGGGGAAACGGACAAGCACGGTAAGGGGACGGGGCTGGGCCTCTACATCGTGCGCATGTGTGCTGACCTCCTGGGCTTCGATGTCCGGGTGGACTCCGCCCCCGGGAGGGGAAGCAGGTTCGCGGTGCTTGTGCCCGGGGGGCGCTTGCCCCATCCACGATGAAACCCCTGCTTTCCCGCATGTGGAACCCAAACACGGTTCGTGTAAAGGATAAGTGGGTTCGAGGAAAAACCTCCACAACGGGAGAGAAACCTCTTTGGGAGGGCGCGTCGTGAACCCGCGGGCACGGGGTGTTATAATGTTTCTCCGTGTGGCACGGATGAACGAGCGAAAAAGGAAAACAAGCATATAAAAAGAGCCGAGTGGCAAGGGGAAGGACAATGCCCGGGATCGTGGTCGTCGGAACCCAGTGGGGTGACGAGGGGAAGGGGAAGGTCATCGACCTCCTCTCCGACGACATGCACATGGTGGTGCGCTTCCACGGCGGCAACAACGCGGGGCACACCATCGTGTACGACGGGGAGACCCTGAAGCTGCACCTCGTCCCCTCGGGTATCCTCTATCCCCACATCGTCCCCGTCATCGGCAACGGGGTCATCGTGAACCCGGCGGTGCTCATAAGCGAGATGGATAATCTT
Organism: Actinomycetota bacterium; assembly: GCA_014360655.1. NCBI lineage: Bacteria > Bacillati > Actinomycetota > Actinomycetota bacterium. The sequence continues at coordinate 103,785 of JACIXC010000009.1, forward strand.
ACCAGGATGGGCGTGGACGTCGACCGCCTGCGTATCTCATACAACGCGCATGTCATCCTCCCCTCCCACGAGATCCTGGACGGGCTCATGGAGGAGGGTAGGGGGGCGAGGAGCCTGGGCACCACGCGCCGCGGCATAGGTCCCACCTACGCGGACAAGGCGTCACGCGTGGGGCTGCGCATGCAGGACATGCTGGACCCCGGGGCATTCCGGGAAAGGGTGCGCGGCGCGGTGGAGGAGAAGAACCGCGTGATCACCTGCGTGTACGGCGCGGACCCCCTGGACGCCGAGGGGGTGGCTGACGCGTATGCCGGCTACGCGGAGAGGCTGCGGCATCTCCTCGCCGACACCTCCCTCCTGGCGAAAAGGGCGCTGGAGGAGGGGAAGAACGTCCTCTTCGAGGGAGCCCAGGGACTCATGCTCGACCTGGACCACGGTACCTATCCCTACGTGACCTCCTCCAACACGGTGGCCGGGGCCGTCTGTGCGGGGGCGGGGGTGGGCCCGCGCGACCTGGACGAGATCATCGGGGTCACAAAGGCATATGTCACCCGGGTGGGGGCGGGCCCGTTCCCCACCGAGCAGGACAACGAGATCGGAGAGGCCATGCAGGAGGCAGGGAAGGAGTTCGGCACCACCACGGGGCGCAGGCGCCGCTGCGGCTGGTTCGACCTGGTGGTGCTGCGCTACGCGGCGCGCCTCAACACCCTCACCAGCCTGGCCGTGACCAAGCTGGACGTGCTCTCCCGGTTCGAGACGCTCAAGGTATGCGTGGCCTACCGCAGGGGCGGGGAGACCGGCGAGGAATTCCCCCCGCTCTACGATGAATTCTCCGATTGCGAGCCCGTTTACGAGGAGTTGCCTGGCTGGAAAACCGACATCTCTGGTGTCACCCGCATGGAGGACCTGCCGGTGCAGGCCAGGGATTACCTGGAGTTCATACAGGAACGGGTGGGCGTCCCGGTAAAGCTCGTCTCCGTGGGGCCCGAACGCCAGCAGTCGATCTTCCTCGACGGGGGAGGGGAGCCCCTGCGCCAGGGCCGTTTCCTCTTCTACGACGACCTCCCGCTGTGATGGCGGGCGGCCGCCCCGCCGGCCCGGCGACGGCGCCCCCCCTCGCGTGGGGCTGAACATCCCGTGGCTTAAAGCCGGGTGTCCTGCCGCATTGAGCCGGATGCCCTCTCGCCTCGGGCCCGCCGTTCTGTGACGTCGGGATAGATGCCCCGTCGCTTCGGGCGTGATGCCCCGTCTCGTCCGGCTGAAGGTCATGATCCCCGTTGCGGTGATATAGTTTGCGGTATTATCCGTGTCGGTGTTATCCGTTGCGGTGATCCCCGTTACGGAGAGACCTTCGCGAAAGCCCCTTAATCCATCGTGGTCAACATGCGGAAAGATATGCGCGGCGGAGGATTGTCACCCCCCTCCATAAAATATTAGTAGGTAACGGCGCGGTCGTAGGGAGGTGGCGATGAAGGTTCTGGTGGTTGGAGGAGGGGGCCGCGAGCACGCCCTTGCCTGGAAGATAGCGCAGTCGCCGCTCGTGGACGGCCTCTGGTGCGCTCCCGGAAACGCGGGCATGGCCTCCATCGCGCAGTGCGTTCCCCTGGGCGCCGAGGATATCGCGGCGCTGGCCGATTTCGCGCAGGCGGAGGGCATAGACCTCACGGTGGTGGGGCCGGAGGCGCCACTGGTGGCGGGCATCGCCGACGTCTTCCGGGAGCGCGGCCTCGCGGTGTTCGGTCCCTCGCGCGACGCGGCCCGCATGGAGGGGAGCAAGCATTTCGCCAAGCAGGTCATGCTGGAGGCCGGGGTTCCCACCGGCCGGGCCGAGGTCTTCTCCGATTTCGACGCGGCGGTCGACTGCGTGCGCAGGGGCGACCCACCCTACGTCGTGAAGGCGGACGGACTGGCCGCCGGCAAGGGGGTGGTCATCGCCAGGGACGACAGCGCCGCATACGAGGCGCTGAAGGCCTGCTTCGTGGAGCGCCGCTTCGGTGACGCGGGCTCCAGGGTCCTCCTCGAGGAGTACCTGGAGGGGCAGGAGGTCTCCGTCCTCGCCTTCGTGGACGGGGAGAAGATCCTGCCCCTGGCCCCCGCCCAGGATTACAAGCGCGTGGGCGACGGGGACACGGGGCCCAATACGGGGGGAATGGGTTCCTACTCGCCGGTGCCGGTGCTGTCCGCCGAGGATTACCGCCGCGTGGTCGACGAGATACTGAAACCGACGGCTGGGGCCCTCGCGGAGAGGGGCATACACTACCGGGGCATCCTCTACGCGGGCCTCATGCTTACCGCCGATGGCCCCAAGGTCCTCGAGTTCAACGTGCGCTTCGGAGACCCCGAAACCCAGGCGGTGCTGCCTCGGCTGGAGAGCGATATCGTGCCCGCCATGCTGGCCACCGTAGAGGGCGGGCTGGAGGACATCGCTCTGCGGTGGAGGGAGGGCCCCTGCGTGACGGTGGTCATCGCCTCCGGGGGCTACCCCGGGGATTACCGCAAGGGTTATCCTATAGACGGCCTGGAGGAAGCGGCATCCCTGGAGGACGTGGTGGTCTTTCATGCCGGGACGCGGCTGGGCGAGGGAGGCACGGTTCTCACCGACGGCGGTAGGGTGCTCAACGTGAGCGCCATGGGAAAGGACTTCCGGGAAGCAAGGGAAAGGGCTTACCGGGCCGTGGAGCTCATACGTTTCACGGACATCTATTACCGCCGGGATATAGCCCTGCGCGCCGTGGAAGCCCGCTGATGCCGGCACTCGAGGGCGTACGTTTCGATGGTTGGTCGGTGATGCGGGGGTATGGGTTTGGGAAGGGCCATATTGAAGCGTCGCAATGAGGCGATATGTTAAGGCGACGTGGCGAAATAACATGATGAGGCGGCATGATGTTATCGTTAACTCACGCCGTTATCCGCCACGTGCATGGCGGGGTGCCATGCCCCGTTCGCGTTGACGGTGGCCCGCGCGGCGGGTTCATTTTTCTCGGTGGTTGTTCTTAACGGTCAGGAGGTGCGTGAGGATGGCTCCCGTGGTCGCTCTGCTCATGGGCTCGGAGTCCGACCGTGACAAGGTGGGACCGGCGGAGGAAACCCTGCGGAAGATGGGGGTGGAGGTGATAAGCGAGGTCATATCGGCCCACCGCCAGCCTGAGAAGCTGCGCCACTTCGTGCGGGAGGCACCCGGACGGGGGGTGGAGGTCTTCATCGCGGCCGCGGGCATGGCCGCCCACCTCCCCGGTGTGGTGGCCTCGCTCACCACCCTGCCCGTCATCGGCGTCCCCCTTTCCGCGGGCAACCTCGGGGGCCTCGACGCCCTCCTCTCCATCGCGCAGATGCCGCGCGGGGTCCCCGTGGCCACGGTGGCGGTGGACGGCGCCGTCAACGCGGCGCTGCTCGCCTGCGCCATACTGGCTCTCAAGTACGAGGAGGTGGCGGAGGGCTGGCGTTCCTTTCGGGAGCAGATGGCGGGGAAGGTATGACGGGGCGGCCCGAAGCGCGGGACAGCTTGGCAAGGCGGACCCTTTTTCGAGGGGCACGGCGGAAAAAGACCTGTTACCGGCGGCGCAAATGAAAGATAATATTGGTGTCCGCGAGCGATGAGGCGACGGTTACATGGAAAAGGTCGGTAAGGCATGATCCCGCGTTACACCTTGCCGGAGATGGCCGAGGTCTGGAGCGAGGAGAACAAGCTCCGTAATTGGTTGGAGATCGAGATACTGGCCGTGGAGGCCCGCGTGGAGCGGGGGGAGGTCCCGGCGGAGGCCCTCCGCAAGATAAGGGAGAAGGCGTCCTTCGACCCGGCAAGGGTGCGCGAGATAGAGGAGACGGTGCACCATGACGTCATCGCCTTCCTCACCAACGTGGCGGAGACGGTGGGGGAGAGCTCGCGCTACATTCATTACGGCATGACCTCCTCCGACATCCTGGACACCGGGCTCGCCCTGCAGATGCGGGAGGCCATGGACCTCATCATCGCGGAGACGTCCTCGCTCTTCGCCCTCTTGCGCGAGAAGGCCTTCCAGTGCCGGGACATGGCCGTGGTGGGCCGAACCCATGGGGTGCATGCCGAGCCCATGGTGTTCGGGCAGAAGCTCGCGCTGTGGGCTTTCGAGACGGCGCGCAACCTGAGGAGGTTGCGGGAAGCGCGCGAGGTCGTCTCCTACGGCAAGCTCTCGGGGGCCGTCGGCACCTACGCCCACCTGCCTCCCGCGGTGGAGGAGTACGTCTGCCGCAAGCTGGGCCTGAAGCCGGCGGAGGTCTCCACGCAGGTCCTGCAGAGGGACCGGCACGCGGAATACCTCGCGGCCATAGCCATCGCCGGGTCCAGCCTTGAAAAGTTCGCCCTCGAGATCAGGGGGCTGCAGCGTACCGAGGTCCTGGAGGCCGAGGAGCCCTTCCGCGCAGGACAGAAGGGTTCCAGCGCCATGCCCCACAAGCGCAATCCCGTGCTCTGCGAGCGCATCTGCGGGCTGGCAAGGATACTGAGGGCCAATGCGGCCGCGGCCATGGAGAACATCGCCCTGTGGCACGAGAGGGACATCTCCCATTCCTCGGTGGAACGGGTGATCATCCCCGATTCCACCACCCTTCTGCACTACATGCTGGTGAAGTTCCAGGGCGTGCTGCGCGACCTGCGCCTGCATCCCGACAACATGCGGCGCAACCTCGAGCTGACGCGGGGGCTTATCTTCTCGGAGAGCGTGTTGCTGGCGCTGGTGGACACGGGACTGACCAGGGAGGAGGCCTATGCGCTGGTGCAGCGCAACGCCATGGAGAGCTGGGCATCGGGGAGAGAGCTCCTCTCCCTGCTGTTGGAGGACGCCGAGGTGACCGCGAGGCTGAGCCGGGAGGAGTTGGAGGCCTGCTTCGACCTCCAGGTCCACCTACGTAACGTGGACCGGGTCTTCGAACGCCTGGAGGCCCTGGCGGTCTGAGAGAGCGGAGAGGGAAAGAATGGAAAAAAGAGAGTTGATCTACGAGGGCAAGGCCAAGCGCGTTTACGCCACCGACCAGATCGGGCAGGTGATCCACGAGTTCAAGGACGACGCCACCGCCTTCGACGGCAAGAAGCGCGGCACCATAGCGGGCAAGGGACGGGTGAACGCGCAGATGAGCGACATCATCTTCCGCCTGCTGGAGAAGAGGGGCGTCCATACGCACCATATCAGGCTCCTCTCCGAGAACGAGATACTGACGTGGTGGCTGGAGATGATCCCCCTGGAGCTCATCGTGCGCAACTACGCCGCCGGCAGCCTGGCCAGGAGGCTCGGTCTCCCGGAGCGCACGGAGATGAGGTCCCCGCTGGTGGAATACTACTACAAGAGCGACGAGCTGGGAGACCCCATGCTTTCGCGCGAGCACATAAGGGAGCTGGGCCTGGCGGATGACGAACAGGTGGACGAGATGACCGCCATAGCCCTCAAGGTCAACGAGATCCTCCGCCCCTATTTCGAGGCGCGCGGCCTCGTCCTCGCCGATTTCAAGCTGGAGTTCGGGCTGCGGGAGGGAAGGATATACCTGGGAGACGAGTTCAGCCCCGACATCTGCCGCCTCTGGGACATGGAAAGTGGCGAGATCATGGACAAGGACCGCTTCCGGCAGGACCTCGGAAACGTGGAAGAGACCTACGCCGAGGTGTTGAGGCGCATCAGGGAGGAGGAGGCTGGCGTCACGGCCTCCGTCTTCATCAGCCCGAAGAGGGGTATCCTCGATCCAGCGGGACAGGCCACTCTGGGGGCCCTCAAGTCGCTCGGGTTCGACGAGGTGGGGGAGGTGCGTATCGGGAAATACATCACCCTGCGACTGCAGGGCGCGGACGCGGAGGAGATGGGCAGGCGGGTGAGGGAGATGTGCGAACGCCTGCTGGCCAACCCCATAATCGAGGACTACAGGATAGAGATCGAGGAGTAGAGGGACGCGCGCCCGCGTGGCCGGCCCGTGACCGGTCGCGGCGGGGAGGGGCCAGGGCACGCGGGGAGCCGCCTGGGGAAAGTGACAGGAGGAGACGGCGCATGAAGTTCGGGGTGGTGGTCTTTCCCGGCTCCAATTGCGAGGCGGACTGTTATTACGTCATAGACAAGGTCCTGCGGGAGGACGTGGAGTACGTCTGGCACCGCGAGACCTACGTCTCGCACTACGACTGCCTGGTGCTGCCTGGCGGCTTCTCCTACGGCGATTACCTCCGTTGCGGCGCCATCGCGCGTTTCAGTCCCGTGATGGACGCGGTCACCTCCTTCGCCCGCGAGGGAGGCCTGGTGATCGGCATCTGCAACGGCTTCCAGATCCTGCTTGAGGCGGGACTGCTTCCGGGGGCCATGCTGCGCAACACAAGCCTCCACTTCATCTGCCGCTTCGTCAACGTGCGCGTGGAGAACGCCGCCACCCCCTGGACCAACAGGGCCGTTCCCGGGCAGGTGCTGCGCATCCCCATCGCCCACAACGAGGGCAACTACGTCGTGGACCGCGAGACCCACCGGCGCATGGTGGAGGAAGGGCGGATCATCCTCCGCTACTGCGATACCGACGGCAGGGTGAGCGATGAGGCCAACCCCAACGGGGCCCTGGACAACATCGCGGGAATATGCAACGAGGGCTTCAACGTCTTCGGGCTCATGCCCCACCCCGAGAGGGCCTCGGAGGAGATACTCGGCAGCGAGGACGGCCTTTTCATATGGGAATCCGTCATGGCGTACCACGCGGAGAGAGGGTAGGGTGAAAAGATGACGGAGCTTTACGAGGAACTGGGACTCAGCGAGGACGAGTACCGGGACATAGTGCGCCTGCTGGGCCGCGAGCCCAACAGGGTGGAGCTTGGCATGTACTCTTTGATGTGGAGCGAGCACTGTTCCTACAAGAGCTCGAAGATGGTGCTCTCGCAACTGCCCACGCGCGCCTCCTATGTACTGCAGGGTCCGGGCGAGAACGCGGGAGTCATAGACATAGGAGGGGGGCTGGCGGTGGCCTTCAAGATGGAGTCGCACAACCACCCCAGCGCGGTGGAGCCCTACCAGGGGGCCGCGACGGGGATCGGGGGGATCGTGCGCGACATCTTCACCATGGGGGCGAGGCCCATCGCATGCCTGGATCCGCTGCGCTTCGGGGACCCCTCCCGCGCCAGGACGCGCTACCTTCTGGGCGGAGTGGTGGCTGGCATCGCCGGGTACGGGAACTGCCTGGGGATACCGACCGTGGGCGGCGACATCTACTTCGATCCCTGTTACGACGAGAATCCCCTGGTCAACGTGATGTGCATAGGGATCATGCGCAAGGAGAACATCACCCGGGGCATCGCCACCGGGGCGGGCAACGCGGTGGTGCTCATCGGAAACCGTACCGGGCGGGACGGGATCGGGGGTGCCTCCATCCTCGCCTCCCAGGAGTTCGACGAGTCCAGCCAGGAGAAAAGGCCAAGCGTGCAGGTGGGGGATCCATTCACGGAAAAGCTGCTCATCGAGGCCTGCCTGGAGCTTCTCGAGAAGGGCCTCCTGGTGGGATTGCAGGACCTGGGCGCCGCCGGGCTTTCCTGCGCCTGCTCCGAGACGGCGGCCCGCGGAGGGGTGGGGATGAAGATCTGGCTGGAGAGGGTGCCCCTGCGGGAGGAGATGGAGCCCTTCGAGATCGTCATCTCCGAGTCCCAGGAGCGGATGCTGGCCGTGGTGGAGCCGGAGAAGCTGCATGATATTATGGAAATATGTGGCAAGTGGGGCCTCAACGCCGTGGTCATCGGCGAGGTATGCGAGGGCGACCTCCTGGAGGTCTTCTGGTACGGCGAGAAGGTCGCGGAGGTGCCGGCTTCCACCCTGGCCCACGGCCCCGTCTACGATCGCCGCGCGGAAAGGCCGGCTTACCTCGACGAGGTCGCCTCCCTGGACGTCGCCGCCCTTTCCCACCCCACCGATTACGGCCGCGTGCTGCTGGACCTCGCGGGCGGCCCGAACCTCTGCTGCAAGAGATGGGTCTACGAGCAGTACGACCACATGGTGCAGCTCAACACCGTGGTCTTCCCCGGCTCCGATGCGGCGGTGTTGCGGGTGAAGGGCACCAGCAAGGCGCTGGCCGTTTCCTGCGACGGGAACTCCCGCTACGTCTACCTGGACCCCTACCTGGGAACGCAGATCGCCGTGGCGGAGGCGGCGCGCAACGTGGTCGCCTCGGGAGGCGTGCCCATGGCGCTCACCAACTGCCTCAATTTCGGCAATCCCGAGCGACCCGACATATTCTGGCAATTCAGGGAGGCGGTGCGCGGGCTGGCGGACGCCGCGCGTTACCTGGAGCTGCCGGTGGTGAGCGGGAACGTGAGCTTCTACAACGAGTCTTTCGGCGAGGCCATCTACCCCACGCCCATCGTGGGCATGGTGGGCTTGATCGGCAACATGGCGCATCGCAGGACCATGGGCTTTCCCGGGGAGGGGCTGCTGGTGATCATGCTGGGCGAGACCCTGGCGGAGCTGGGAGGTTCCGAGTATCTGAAACTGGTGCACGGTTTGACGGCGGGAAAGCCGCCCTCGCTCGACCTCGCCCGGGAGAAGGTGGTGCAGACCGCCTGCATAGAGGCCATCCGGAGGGGGATCATACGCTCGGCGCATGACTGCAGCGAGGGCGGCGCGGCGGTTGCCTTGCTCGAATGCTGTTGCGCGGGCGACGTCGGCGCCGAGCTCCGCGTGGAGAGCGAACTCCGCCCGCACGAGTGGCTCTTCGGAGAGAGCCAGTCGCGCTTCGTGGTCACCGTGGCGGAGGAGGACCTGGAATCCCTGCGCAGGCTGGCCGCGGTGCGCGACGTGCCGCTGCAAGTGCTGGGAAAGACCGGCGGCGGACGCCTGGTGATCAACGACTGGATCGACCTGGAGGTGGCCGAGATGCGCCGGGTGCGGGAGGAAGCCCTGGAGAGGATACTCTCCGGCGGGGGAAGGAAGGATTGAAGGGTGCGTACGAGGTCTGCGCCGGCGCTCCGTCTGCGGGAACTTGCGTGTGCGCTTCCCGTGCGCGGGCGGCATGGGCGCGGGCGGCATGAGAGGGGTGCACGGCGGTGAGCCTGGAGATCAACGAATCATGCGGCGTCTTCGGCATATACACGCGCGAGGACGACGTGGCCAAGCTGACCTATTACGCTCTCTACGCCCTGCAGCACCGGGGACAGGAGAGCGCGGGGATAGCGGTGGCCGACGGCCGGGAGAGCGTGATGCTCAAGGACATGGGCATGGTCTCCCAGGTCTTCAGCGAGAGGGACCTGCAGAGCCTGCGAGGCCACATGGCCCTGGGCCACGTGCGCTACTCTACCACCGGTTCCTCCTTCTGGGAGAACTCCCAGCCCATACAGGTTCCCCGCAGGGGCGGTTCGCTTTACGTCGCCCACAACGGGAACCTGGTCAACACGGACGAGCTGCGCGGTCGGCTGGAGGCGCAGGGAGCCAGGTTCCGCAGCACCTCCGACACCGAGGTCATAGCCGTGCTCCTGGCGCGCTGCGGGGAGGAGGACATCGTGGAGGCGGCGAAAGAGGTCATGCCCGTGCTGCGGGGGGCGTACAGCCTGGGCATCATGACCGAGGACACGCTCCTGGGAATACGGGACCCTTACGGTATCCGGCCCCTGTGCGTGGGGAAGTACATGGACGGCTACGTCATCTCCAGCGAGAGCTGCGGCCTGGATATCATCGGGGCGGAATACGTGCGCGAGATCGCGCCCGGGGAGATGGCGGTCATCGCGGAGGGCGAGCTCCGTTTCGAAAGGATCATGGAACCGCGCAAGCCCTCCCTGTGCATCTTCGAGTTCATCTACTTCGCGCGCCCGGACTCCGTCATGTACGGCACCTATCTTTACCATGCCCGCAAGCACATGGGCATGAGCCTGGCGGACGAGGCGCCGGTGGAGGCGGACGTGGTCATGCCCATCCCGGACACGGGGGTGCCGGCGGCCATAGGTTACTCGCAGGCTTCGGGCATCCCCTTCGGCGAGGGGCTTATCAAAAACCGTTACGTGGGACGAACCTTCATCCAGCCGACGCAGGCCATCAGGCAGCTGGGCGTGCGGCTGAAGCTGAACCCGCTGGTGAGGGACATACGCGGCAAGCGGCTGGTCGTGGTCGACGACTCCATAGTGCGCGGCAACACCACCCAGGAGATCGTGAAGATGCTGCGGGACGCGGGGGCCAGGGAGGTGCACATGCGTATCAGCTCTCCTCCCGACAGGTTCCCCTGCTTCTACGGCATAGATACCGCGACCCGCCAGGAGCTCATCGCCTCCTCCCGCAGCGTGGAGGAGATACGGAAGTTCATAGGGGCCGATACCCTGCATTACCTGAGCATGGAGAACCTGGTCAGGGCGACGGGAAGGCCGCGGGAGGAGTTCTGCATGGCCTGCTTTGACGGGAACTACCCCATCCCCGTGCCCGACGAGATGAAGATGGCGAAGTGCAGGCTGGAGACCGTCCGGCGGGCGACGTGAAGGAAGGGACGTGATGCGGCGGGTGCGGTCGGCCCGTGAGGCGGTACGGAGATTGGGTGGTAAAAGATGGAAGACGAGAAGGACTCGTGCCGGAAACCCCTGACCTACAGCGGCGCCGGCGTTGACATAGAAGCGGGAAAAAAGGCCGTGGAGCTCATGCGTAGCGAGGTATCCTCCACCATGCGGCCGGAGGTGATCTCGGAACTGGGTGGGTTCGGCGCCCTTTTCGCCGCGGGCTTCCGGGAAATGCGGGAACCGGTGCTGGTGTCCTCCGTTGACGGCGTGGGCACCAAGGTCAAGGTGGCCCAGATGCTCGACCGTCACGACACCATCGGTCTCGACCTGGTGGCCATGTGCGTGGATGACGTGGTGACCTGCGGGGCGGAGCCCCTCTTCCTCCTCGATTACTTGGCCATGGGAAAGGTGCGTCCGGAAAAGGCGGCGCAGATCGTCTCGGGCATCGCGCGAGGATGTCGGCGCGCCGGTTGCGCCCTCATCGGGGGGGAGACGGCGGAGCACCCCGGCCTCATGGAGGAGGAAGAGTACGACCTCGCCGGCTTCGCGGTGGGCGTGGTGGAGAGGGAGAGGATCATCGACGGTTCGCGCATCCGGCCCGGGGACGTCATCCTGGGGCTGCGCAGCACCGGCCTGCATGCCAACGGCTATTCCCTCGCTCGCAAGGTGTTCTTCGAGCTGAACGACTTCGATCCCGAAGACCGCCTCAAGGGACTCTCGGGCCCCCTGGGTGAGGTGTTGCTGACCCCGACGGAGATCTACGCCCCGGGGATACTGAGATTGCTGCGCGAGGTGGAGGTCAAGGGGATCGCGCACATCACGGGAGGCGGCATCATCGAGAACGTGCCCCGCATCCTCCCCTGCGACGTGGACGCCGTGATAGACCTCACCACCTGGCATCCTCACAATATTTTCCGTGTCATCCAGAAGATGGGCGGCATAGAGGAAGTGGAGATGTTCCGCACCTTCAACATGGGCATAGGCATGGTCCTCGTGGTGGACCTGAACCACTACCGCCAGGCCATCCACGTCCTCGGCCTCGCGCAGTACCACGCGGTGAGGATCGGCGAGATACGCGAGGGGACGGGGGGCATCTGCCTGACCCGTTGATGAAGGTCTCCCAGCGGGCGATGCGGGCGACGCCCTGATTCCCCGGCAGAGGCACGCGGAGGTCGCCCTCCGGGCGGGGCCGCGAAGCGGGCGACGGAAACCGCGTAGTGACGGCACGTCATGTCCGCGGGAAGTCGGGAGAAGTAGAAATAAGAGGACGGAACGAGGTCAGGATCATGGCGAAGGGGGAAGACGCGGGAGAGCGCAGGGAGGCGCGATTCTGCCGCCTGGGGGTGCTCATCTCGGGCAGCGGGACCAACCTGGAGAACATCGCGGCGAAGATAGAGGAGGGCTACCTGCGGGCGCGCATCGTGGTGGTCATAAGCGACCGCGGGGACGCCTACGGGCTGGTGCGAGCCCGGCGTCACGGGTTGCAGGCGGTCTTCCTCGACCCGGGATCCTTTCCCGACCGGGTTTCCTTCGACCGCGAGCTCGTGCGCATACTGAGGGAGAACGGGGTGGACCTGGTGGTCCTCGCCGGCTACATGCGCCTGGTGAGCCCCGAGTTCGTGGAGGCCTTCCGCAACCGCATCATGAACATACATCCCGCGCTGCTGCCATCTTTCCCGGGGACATCCGGGGTGGCGGACGCCCTTGCCTACGGGGTCAAGGTGAGCGGGGTCACCGTGCACTTCGTCGACGAGGGGCTGGACACCGGCCCCATCATACTCCAGGAAGCCGTCCCCGTGCTGCCGGGCGATGATGTGGCCAGCCTGCACGAGAGGATCCACGGCGTGGAGTACCGCCTCTACCCCGAGGCCATACGCCTCTTCTGCGAGGGCCGCTTGCGGGTGGAGGGAAGGCAGGTGCGCATCCTGGAGGGAGCCGGGGAGGAAAGCATCGGCCTGGCCTGAGCCGGTGCGGCCCGCGGGCGTCCCTGCCGGGCGCGGCGTGAGGGTTGCGGGGGAGTACACAGGAGGAGGGAAAGGGAATGTCGGGTATCAAGCGGGCGCTCCTGAGCGTCTCCAACAAGGCTGGCATCGTGACCTTCGCCAGGGAGTTGCGGGAGATGGGGGTGGAGATCATTTCCACGGGAGGGACGGAGGCCAAGCTCAGGGAGGAGGGCGTCGAGGTCACCCCCATCAGCAGCGTCACCGGCTTCCCGGAGATGCTGGGGGGCAGGGTGAAGACGCTGCACCCTCATATCCACGCGGCGCTGCTGGCGAGGAGAGACGATCCCGGGCACATGCGGGAACTTGAGGAGATGGGCATAGGCCTCATCGACCTGGTGGTGGTGAACCTCTACCCCTTCGCAGAGACGGTGGCGCGCCCGGAGACCACCCTGGAGGAGGCGGTGGAGCAGATCGACATAGGAGGGGTGACCCTTATACGCGCCGCCGCCAAGAATTTCGCCAACGTGGCCGTGGTCACCAACCCCAAGAGGTACCATGCGCTCCTCCTGGAGATGAGGAGGAACGACGGCGGCATCTCGCTCGAGACCCGCCGCGCCCTGGCGGCGGAGGCATTCCGTCACACCGCCAATTACGACGCCGCCATCTATGCCTACCTTTCCCGGGCCCTCGAGGAGTTCCCCGACACCCTGAACATGGTCTTCAAGAAGAAGGCGGACCTGCGCTACGGCGAGAACCCGCACCAGAAGGCCGCCCTGTACCAGGAGATCGGCGCCCCTTCCTCCTCCCTCGTCTTCGCGGAGCAGCTGCACGGGAAGGAGCTCTCCTTCAACAACGTGCTGGACCTCGACGCCGCCTGGGCGCTGGTCAAGGAGTTCGAGCTGCCCGCGGCCGTGATCATCAAGCACAACAACCCGTGCGGCGTTGCGCTGTCCGACAGGCTGGAAGACGCGTACCGGCGCGCTTACGAGTGCGACCCCGTGAGCGCCTTCGGGAGCGTCATCGCCTTCAACCGGCCCGTGGACGAGGAGACGGCGGTGCGGGTCAACGAGACCTTCGTGGAAGCGGTGATCGCCCCCGCTTTCCCCGCGGCGTCGCTGAACATACTGGAAAGCAAGGAGGATATCCGCCTCCTCAGGCTGCCCCTGGAAAGGGAGAGCCACTCCTTCCTCAAGGACGTGAAGCGGGTCGAGGGGGGGCTCCTGGTGCAGGATTACGACCGCGGCGAGGAGATGTGGAGCGAGATGCTCTGCGTGGGAGAGCGCGTGCCCGACGAAGACCTGTGGGAGGAGCTCATGTTCGCCTGGAAGGTGGCCAAACACGTGCGCTCCAACGCCATCGTCCTCACCCGCGGGCGCACCACGGTGGGTATCGGCACCGGGCAGATGAGCAGGGTGGACGCGACCAGGGTGGCCTTGATGAAGGCGGGGGAGAAGGCGCGGGGTTCCGTCCTGGCCTCCGACGCCTTCTTTCCCTTCACGGACTCGATCATCCTGGCGGCGGAAGCCGGCGTGAAGGCCTTCATCCAGCCCGGCGGGTCGGTGCGGGACGAGGAGATATTCGAGGAGGTGAAGAAGCGGGGCCTGGTGATGGTGCTCACCGGGAGACGCCATTTCCGCCACTGAGTACGGAACGGCCGCCGGGAAATATCCGCGGCGGGTTTCCGCGGCCGCCGGCGCGGGTCATCCCGCGGCCGCCGGCGCATGAGGTATTATGGGAACATGAACAAGTTCTACCTGGCGATAAGGATACTGGTGCTTCTGGCCCTGCTGTTCCTGCTGGCGGCGGTCTTCTGGGGGGTCGCGAACAGGGAAAGGACCGTCGCTCACGACGGGAGCGAGGTGGCCCCGGAGTATCGCAGGACGAAACCCGCCGCCTACACATCAATTCTTCTCATCACCCTCGTGGTGCTCGGCATCTTCGTGGTCCTGGGGTCGATCGTTTTCGAGTACCACCGCTCGCGCTCCTTCAGGATCCCGCCGCGGGACGGGGAAGGAGGGGGGCGGCGGCGCGGCACGACCTGGTCTTGACGCCGGGAAAGAGCGCGCGCAAGCGTCCCGGTGCAGTCCGCGAGCTCGCGGGGGAGCGGCGGGATATGGAGGGAGACGATGCGCAAGGTCACCGTTCCCGATCTCCGCTGGTATGAGAACGAGCCGGCGGAGATCTCCTTCCCGGACCGCTGGACGGTGGAGGTGCTTGAGCCCCCGGGGTTCGGGAAGCCCGCCCTGGACGCACAGGGGATAGAGGCGGCCTTCCGGCATCCCATCGCCTGCCCTCCCCTGGCCGAGCTGGCGGGAGGCGCGAAGGAGGCGGTTATCGTCTTCGACGACATCACCCGGCCCACCCCGGTCAGCGAGGTGCTCCCCTACGTCCTGGAGCCGTTGAGGGAGGCGGGCATACCGCGTTCCAACATCCGCTTCATCCCCGCCCTGGGCATGCACGGGCCCATGAACAACATCGATTTCCGCAAGAAGCTGGGCGCGGATGTCGTGGAAGATTATGCCATCTACAACCACAATCCCTACGAGAACTGCGTCGACCTGGGGGAAAGCCCCAGCGGCATACCCGTCCATATCAACCGCGAGTTCATGTCCTGCGACCTGCGCATCGGCATAGGATGCATCACCCCCCACGTGCACGTGGGTTTCGGCGGGGGAGGAAAGATAATCCTCCCCGGCATCTGCGGGGTCCGCACCATCAAGGCCTTCCACCGCGACGTGGCCCAGAGAGGGCCGGAGACCATGGGCTTGGGCAAGGTGGAGGGCAACGTCATGTACGAGGAGATCAAGCACGTGACGAGGATGTCCGGCCTGCAGGTAAAGGTTGACGCGCTCATCAACGGAAGGGGGGAGATCAGCGACCTTTTCGTGGGGGATCCCCTCGCGGTTTACGACGCGGGGGTGGCGGCGGCCAGGGAACATTACGGCACGCAGGCGAGCCCGGGCAAGGACATCGTGGTCACCAACGCCTACGGCAAGTACAACGAGATGGCCATCTGCATGCTCATGTCCCTGATGACCGTGAACCTCGCGCGGGGGATCATCGTCCTGGTGGTCAACGCCCCCGAGGGCCAGGTATGCCATTACCTCATCCGCAGCTTCGGGAAGGATTACGGCGGCGAGTTCTACATGCGCATGGGACCGCCGCCCCCGGGGCTCAAGGTGATCGTCTGCTCGCGCTATCCCGACCGCACCATGTGCGATCTCTTCGCGCCCATAGAGGCGGTGACCGTGACCCGCGACTGGGGTGAGACCCTCGCCCTCCTGGAGGAGGAATTCCCCGGCGAGGCCTCGGTGGCGGTCATCCCCGACGGCACCATGCAGTATTTCAAGTGACCCGGAGAAGCGGGCGGCCCGGAAGACACCCGCGGCAGGCGCTCCTTTCTTGCTTCTTGCGCCCCTCGCCAGGGAAAAGGCGGTACGGCGGAGCCGTCACGGGGAATAATACGGGGGAAAAAACGTAGAAGGCAGGGACAAGATTCGCATAAAGGGGTGAAAGCCTGGTGGACAAGGAGATGATCGTGCAGGTGGTGGAAGAGGCCTGTCCCTTCGCTCAGCGCACGCACCTGCGGCTGAGGGGAATGGACGAGGCGGGGGGAAGGGTCACGCTGGTCATGGAGGACGACCCCTCCAACCTCAACGCTTTCGGGCTGGTGCACGCCGGGGCCATCTGCGGGCTGGCGGAAACCGCCGGCGGCATGGCCATCATGCGTTACCTCGACCCGCGCGAAGTGCTGGTGCTCAATACCGTCTTCAACATCCGCTACGTGCATCCCCCGCGGGGGGAGCTGTCATGCACGGCCCGCGTGGTGGAGGAGGAGGCCCGGGCCCTCATGGAGGAGTTCAGGAGGGAGGGGAGGGCGGACAAGGCCATGGACCTGAAGGTCTTCGACGCCGCCGGCACGCTGGTGGCCCAGGCGCAGGCCACCTTCCGTCTCGTCCCCACGCCGGAAGAATACGGGAAGTATTTCGGGAGCTGACGCGCTTCGCCGGCTGATACCGCGCTTTCTGGCCCGCAACCTCTTGGGGGAAGGAAGTATTTCGGGAGCTGGCGCGCTTAGCCGGCTGGCGCCGCATGCTTGCCGGGGTTCAAGGCCGGTCCAGGGAGCGCCTGAGCTCCGCGGCCAGCGCCGCGGCCCTCGTCACCGGGTCCTCGCCGGCCGCGAGGGCGTCCAGGGCCGCCTTCACCAGGGCGCTCCCCACCACCACCCCGTCCGCCATGCCGCCCACCTCGCGGCACTGCTCCGGGTTGGACACGCCCAAACCCGCCGCAAGGGGCACGGAACAGCACGAGCGCGCCCTCTCCAGGAAGGGCGCCAGATCGCGCGAGAGGCTTTCCCGCAGGCCGGTGGTCCCCTTCACCGCGAAGCAGTAGAGGAAGCCCCCGGTGTTCTTCCCCAGGAAGCGGAGCCGCTCCCTCGGGGTGGTCATGGAGGCGAAGAGAACGGCGTGCAACCCGCATCTCCCTGCCGCTTCCTTCCAGTCACCCATCTCCTCGGGCGGCAGGTCCGGGATGAGCACGCCGTCGACCCCGGCCGCGGCGGCGGCGGCGGCGAAGGAAGCGTGTCCCATGCGGTGCACGGGGTTGTAATAGGTCATGAGCAGCAGGGGCTTGTGCGTGGCCTCCCGCAGCCTCTCCGCCAGCGGGAATACGTCCCTCGGGCGGAAGCCCGTCTGCAGCGCCCTGTGGGATGATTCCTGTATCACCGGCCCGTCCAGCACGGGGTCGGAGAAGGGGATGCCCAGCTCCAGCGCGTCACAGTGCTCGAGCAGTCCTTGCGCCAGGCGGAGGGAGGAATCCTCGTCCGGGAAGCCGGCGGTGGCGAATCCGATGAGGACGGACCTGCCGTCACTTTCCCGGAACATGACGTCTACGCGGTTCATGCGCTCACCTCCCGCCGCTCTCCCCCGCAACCCGCTGCCCCGCGCTCCTCGCCGCCATGAGGGTGGAGACGTCCTTGTCCCCGCGCCCGGAAAGGCAGACCACCACGCTGCTTCCGGGGGGCATCGCGGGAGCGAGGCGGGCGGCGTAGGCCACCGCGTGGGCGCTCTCCAGCGCCGCAAGGATGCCCTCGCTGCGGCAGAGGAGGTCCACCGCCGCCAGCGCCTCCGCGTCCTCGACCCTCACGTATTCCACCCTGCCGCTCTCCTTGAGGAAGGCGTGTTCCGGCCCCACCCCCGGGTAGTCCAGCCCGGCGGAGATGGAATGTGTTTCCAGGACAAGGCCCTGCTCGTCCTGCAGCAGGTAGGAGCGGGCGCCGTGCAGCACCCCCACCGATCCCAGGCATAAGGTGCTCCCGTGCTCGCCGGGTCCCTCGCCCGTTCCTCCCGCCTCCACCCCGACCATGCGCACGGTGGTGTCCAGGAAGGGATGGAAGAGGCCGATGGAATTGCTGCCGCCGCCCACGCAGGCCACCAGGCAGTCGGGAAGGCGGCCCGTGCGCAGCAGGTGTTGCTCGCGCGCTTCCCGCCCGATGACCGACTGCAGGTCCCTCACCAGGGAGGGAAAGGGATGGGGCCCCACCACGGAGCCCAGGCAGTAATGCGTGTGCTCGCAGGTGGCCACCCAGTCCCGCAGGGCCTCGTTGACCGCATCCTTCAGGGTGCGCGAGCCGCTGCGCACGGGGATCACCCGTGCTCCCAGCAGCTCCATGCGGAAGACGTTGAGGGACTGCCTTTCCATGTCCACCTCGCCCATGTACACGTCGCATTCCATCCCCAGCAGGGCGGCGGCGGTGGCGGTGGCCACCCCGTGCTGGCCGGCGCCCGTCTCCGCTATCACGCGGCGCTTTCCCATGCGCCGCGCCAGCAGGCACTGCCCCAGGGTGTTGTTTATCTTGTGCGAGCCCGTGTGGCAGAGGTCCTCGCGCTTGAGGAAGACGGTGGCCCCTCCCAGCTCCCTCGACAGGCGTCGCGCCTCGTAGAGCGGGGTGGGCCTTCCCGCGTAATCGGCAAGGTATGAGGACAGTTCCTCGCGGAAGGAGGCGTCCTCGCGCGCCTCCCGGTAGGCCTCCTCCAGTTCCCGCAGGGGAGCGATGAGGGTCTCGGGGACGTAGCGCCCGCCGAACTCCCCGAAATGGCCGTGACCGTCGGCCGCGCCCATCGTTATTTGTTTTCCGGCTCTCATCTCCGCGCACCAGTCCTTTCCTTCTGGGTCTTGCTTTGCTTCTGCGCTCCCGTGCCGTGTTTACCAGGCGTTTCTCTCCTTCCCGCCCACGGGGCTTTCCCGCGTCTCCCCGCGCCGCAGCGCATCCCGCGCCGCGGAGGCGAAAGCCTCGAGGAGCGAGCGGTCCTTGCGTCCCGGGCGCCTCTCCACGCCGCTGGAGACGTCCACGCCGAAAGGCCCTACCGAGGAAACGGCGGCGCGCACGTTGCGCGGGTTGAGGCCGCCGGCCAGGATGACCCTCGTCCTCCCGGCCGCGAGTGCCGCCAGCCTCCAGTCGCCGGTAAGGCCCGTTCCTCCCTCCATGCCCTCGTCCCAGGTGTCGACGAGGACGGCGAACGCCCCGCGCCATTCCTCGATGATCTCCAGGTCTTCCGGGCAGCGGGGGCGCAGGCAGGGTATGGCGCGCTCCCCGAGCCTGCGCACGCTCTCCGCCGTGAACTCCCCGTGCAGCTGCACCAGGTCCAGGGAGCAGAAACGGGCGACGCGCCTTATCTCGGACTCTTCCTCCCCCACGAAGACGCCCACGCGCAGCACGGAGGAAGGGAGGCGCGCGCAGATGCTCCTGGCCCGGTCGGGGTCCACCCGCCGCGGGCTTGCGGCGAAGACGAAGCCGAGGGCGGAAAAGCCCGCGGCGCAGGCCGCGAGGCCGTCCCCGAGGGCGGTTATCCCGCAGGCCTTAATGTAGGGCATCCGCAACACCCCTCAGGCGCATCAGCTCCCTCTCCGGGTCGTCGCTGCCGCAGAGCGCTTCCCCCACCAGGAAGGCATCCACCCCCGCCTCCTGCGCCCTGGCGATGTCCTCCCGGCGCGCGTAGCCGCTCTCCGCCACCAGGGTGACGCCCGCGGGGACCAGCGGCGCCAGGCGCAGGGTCGTCTCCAGGTCCACGCGCAGCGTTTTGAGGTCGCGGTTGTTTATGCCGACCAGCTCAGCGTCCGAGCGCAGGGCGCGCGTCAGCTCCCGCTCGTCGTGCACCTCGACCAGGCATTCCAGGTGCAGCTCCCGCGCCCTTCCCATCAGCGCGGCCAGCGCCTCCTCCTCGAGCAGGGCGGTGATGAGCAGCACGGCCGAGGCCCCCGCGGCCCTCGCTTCCAGTAACTGGTAGGGATGGACGATGAAGTCCTTGCGCAGCAGGGGCAGCCGCGTGAGGGAGGCCGCTTCCCGCAGGTCCTCCAGGCTGCCGCCGAAATGGTACGGCTCGGTGAGCACGGAGACCGCCAGCGCCCCCCCGCGCTCGTAGGCGGACAGGATTGAGGCCAGCTCCAGGCCCTTGTTTATGTCGCCGCGCGAAGGGGAACGGCGCTTTATCTCCGCGATGATACCGCTCTCCCCATCCCGCCTGCCGGCGAGGGCGGCGCGCAGGGAGGGCGGCGCGGGAAGGCGGTCGCACCTTTCCTCCAGCCTCTCGGCGGGGAGGGCGCTCTCGTCGCGGCGCACCCTTTCGCGGCTCAGGGAGGCCATGCGTTCCAGGAACATGCTATCCTCCTCGCCTGGAAAAATGTACCAGCTCAAGGAGCTTGGCGAGGGCCCTTCCCGAATCGATGGACTCCTCCGCGGCGGCCAGGCCTTCCTCAAGGTCGTCCGCCTTGCCGGCCAGCACCAGGGCGGCGGCGGCGTTGAGGACCGCGATGTCCCGGCGGGGACCCCTCTTTCCCGCCAGGATCTCGTCCCTGATGATGGCGGCGTTGGAAGGGGCGTCGCCCCCTCGCAGCTCGCTTCTTTTTCCCGGGGGAAGGCCCAGCTCGCCGGGGTCGATGCGGCCCTCCCGCAGCGCGCCGTTATCCACCTCCCAGACCAGGGTGGGGGCGGCGGTGCTGATCTCGTCCAGCCCGTCCTCACCGTGCACCACCATGGCCCGCTTAGTGCCCATCTCCGCGAGGGCCCGCGCCAGCAGGGGCCCCTTTTCCCTCCTGCTCACGCCCAGGAGCTGCACCTCCGCGCCGGCGGGGTTGGCCAGGGGGCCCAGGAGATTGAACGCCGTCGGGATGCCCATCTCCTTCCTCGCCCGCATGACGTGGCGCATGGCGGGATGGTAGCGCGGGGCGAAGAGGAAGCCGATGCCCACCTCCTCTATGCAGGCGCGCGTCGCCTCCGGTTCCAGGTCGATGTTGACGCCGAGGGCCTCCAGCACGTCGGCGCTGCCGCAGGGGGAGCTCACGCCCCGGTTGCCGTGCTTGGCCACGGGGACCCCGGCGCCGGCGACTATGAAGGCCGCTGCCGTGGAGACGTTGAAGGTGCGTTGTCCGTCGCCCCCCGTGCCGCAGGTATCCACCAGGGGGGCCGCTGCCGGCTTGATGCGCACGGCGGACTCGCGCATACCCTGCGCGAAGCCGGCGATCTCCTCGGGTGTCTCCCCTCGCATCTTGAGTGCGGTGAGGAGCGAGGCGATCTGCGCGTCGCTGGCTTCCCCGCGCATGATGTGGAGCATGAGCGCGCGGCTCTCCTCGCGGTCCAGGCTCTCTCCTTCCGTGATCCTGGCGATGGCCTGAGAGATCATCTTTCCACCTCCATGCGTAGGAAGTTGTGCAAGAGGTCCATGCCGCAAGCGGTGAGGAAGGACTCGGGATGGAACTGCACGCCTTCCACCGGCAGGCGGCGGTGGCGGATGCCCATGATCAGGTCGTCCTCGCTGCGGGCGCTCACCTCGAGCTGCGGCGGGAGGCCCTCCTCGAGCATGAGCGAGTGGTAGCGCGTGGCGGTGAAGGGGTTTTCCAGGCCATGGAAGATGGTGCGCCCGTCATGGTGGATGCTGGAGGTCTTGCCGTGCACCGGGCGGGAGGAGCGTACCACCCGCGCTCCGTAGCAGTGGCCGATTATCTGGTGTCCCAGGCAGACGCCGAGGACGGGGACCTTCCCCGCGAAGGCACGGATGGCCGCGAGCGATATGCCGCCGTCCAGCGGCCCTCCCGGCCCCGGGGAGATGACCAAGTGGGTCGGCTTCATCCCCGCGAGGTCGCTCACGGCGAGCGCGTCGTTGCGCACGGCCGTCACCTCGGCCCCCAGGGCTTCCAGGGCCTGGGCGAGGTTGTAGGTGAAGGAATCGTAGTTGTCGATGAGCAGCACCCTCAACCCGTCATCACCCCCTCCCGCGCTTCCGCCATGCGTATGGCCCTGAGCAGTGCGCGGGCCTTGTTGCGCGTCTCCTCGTATTCCCGCGCGGGCACGGAGTCCGCCACCACGCCGCCTCCGGCCTGCACGTGGGCCGTCTTTCCCTGTATGACTATGGTGCGGATGGCGATGCAGGTGTCCATGTCCCCGTGGTAGGAGATGTAGCCGACCGCGCCCGCGTAGGGTCCGCGCCGGTCTCTCTCCAGCTCGTCGATGAGCTGGCAGGCGCGCACTTTGGGGGCTCCGGACACGGTGCCCGCCGGGAAGGAGGAGCGGAGCAGCTCGCGGTTGCCGTATCCCGGGCGCAGCTCCCCGGTCACCTCGCTCACCAGGTGCATGACGTGGGAGAAGCGTTCGACCTCCATGAGCCTGGAGACGCGCACGCTGCCCGCCCTGCAGACCCTCCCCAGGTCGTTGCGGGCCAGGTCCACCAGCATGACGTGCTCGGCGCGCTCCTTCTCGTCTTGGAGGAGGTCGCGCTCCAGGGCCAGGTCCTCCACGGGAGTCTTGCCGCGGGGACGGGTGCCGGCTATGGGGCGGATGACGGCGCGCCCTCCCCTCTGTCTCACCATGGGCTCCGGGGAGGAGCCGACGAGATAGAGGTCGTCGTAACGCAGGAAGAACATGTAAGGCGACGGGTTCTGCGCGCGCAGGCTGCGGTATACGGAGAAGGGGGAGCAGTGCACGGGGGTGGAGAAGCGCTGCGATGGGACTATCTGGAAGGCCTCCCCGGCGAAGATGTATTCCTTGGCGCGGCGCACCACCTCCTCGTACTCCTCGCGCGTGAAATTGGAGCTGACGTCGTGGAAGTCCATGTCCTCCGAGAGGTAGTAGACCTCGCCGGGGGGGACGCGCGGGTTGCTTTCCGCCAGGGTTCGCGCCATGGATTCCAGGGAGGTCGTGGCCTCCCGGTACAGGCGCCGCAGGTCTTCTTCGCCGCGCGCCTCCGCGACGGGGACGTTAGCCAGGAGGATGATGCGCCCGCGCAGGTGATCGAAGGCCGCGGAGGTGCGCGTGAGGGTGAACATCATCTCCGGCACGGGAAGGCCTGCCTTCTCGCGCAGGCTCACCTTTTCCATGAAGGGAAGGAGGTCGTAGGCGAAGTAGCCCACGGCGCCGCCGTGAAAGGGGAGCTCGTGGCCGCAGTCGCCGGCCCGTATGGAACCCATGATGTCGAAGATGAGGTCCACCGGGTTGACGCCGTTCGCCGCGCGGGCGCCTGCCTCGCGCATTATCTCGTCTCCTCCCGCGGGAAAGTCCAGCTCCCCGTCCCGGTAGCGGACGACGCACAACGGCTCGCATCCGATGAAGGAGTAACGGCCCCAACGCTCACCCCCCTCCGCGCTCTCCAGCAGGAAGCTGTATTTTCCCCCGCCCAGCTTCAGGAAGGCGGTGACCGGCGTCTCGGTGTCGGCTTCCACGGTGCGGGAAACCGTCACCAGGTTGTGGTCGCGGGAAAGGCGGAAGAACTCCTTCTCGCCGGGCACGTAGAGGCCGGGCGCCCTTCCAGAACTTTCTACCTCTGCCTTCTCCATCTTTCCTTACCTCCTCCATAAAACGGTCGGGGCCGTGTCCCCGGGGGGAACACGGCCCTGTATGAGCGAGAGGCCGCTCCCCCCTTGAGAGGGTTCACGGCCCTGAAGATTATCTCTTATGTGCTTGGTGTCCTTGGTGTTTTAAAGATCGGTAAACGGCGGCCGGAGCCCTCTCTTACGAGAGGCTCCACCACCATCGCAGGCTTTCGCGCAGGAACATATTACCTTGCATCATGAGGGGATTGTAGGACAACGCCGTGCCCCTGTCAACAAAACGAATTGACTCATAATTTTTCTACACGAAACGGATTCGTTGCCTCAAAATAAAAATCTACTCGAAGCGAGGTACCGAAAATCCCCTCGGAGAGCACCTATACCGAGGGGGTGAGGAAGTTGAGGT